>NZ_SSNL01000003.1:600000-812446 GCF_007004735.1 Salinigranum halophilum | reverse complement strand
TGGATGTCTCGGTTGGGTCGGGTGTCGGCGTTGATGTCGGGGTGGGAGTGGATGTCTCGGTTGGGTCGGGTGTCGGCGTTGATGTCGGGGTGGGAGTGGATGTCTCGGTTGGGTCGGGTGTCGGCGTTGATGTCGGGGTGGGAGTGGATGTCTCGGTTGGGTCGGGTGTCGGCGTCGATTTGGGCTCTTCAGGAGCACCACCTCCACCGCCTCCACCACCCCCACCGCCGGCAGCAGCGTTGACCGCCATCGATTCCGTCGCCGTCTCCGTTTCTTGAGGGGTCTGAGTCCGGGTTTCAGTTGCCGTCGACGTTACCGTGGGTGTCACCGTCTCAGTGGGAGTACCGGTGGCGGTAGCTACCGCGTCTGTGAACAACGACGGTGTGGGGCTCGTCGCCCCTGTACTCGGTGTTTCACTCGTTGCCGTAACCGGTCCACCGTAACCAAATGATTCTGGGGTCACTGTGCTCGTCGCCGGCTCCGAGGTCGGACCCCCAGTCTGTAAGACACCGGCAGATGCGACACCGGCGAGTCCGAGTAGCGAGAGGAGACTGCGTCGTCCGAGGCGGATTTTGGCAGCATCATCGTCAGCGTCTGAAGTCGTGGATGTATCAGTCGCATCTTCACGGCCCATTTGCTATCAAATATAAACTTTGGAAACATTCACAAAAGCCTGTGTTTGAAAAAATTGAATTTGATAATGGGGCGTCGAAAAAGAGGAGTCAAACCCGGCTGAGAGGACTGTGCTAATATGAACTATCTTACTCTCCCCCACTCACAGCAGACGCCGTTCGCTCCCTGAGGAGAGGGGCTTAGAACCCAATTTCCAGCTCACGTAATCCCGACCTCGAGAATCATCGTTCCGCGCCGATTAGCACTGAATGACACGGTTCAGAGATCGTCCTCGGGGTGGTACTGTCTCACCTCAGCAACGTTGTGAACACGCTGATGTCATGGGATTCCCACGCCTCCAGGGGAGTGAGGACATCACGACGCGAGCAGCTAGAACAGACAAAGAAGTGTTCGCTCCTAGCAAACCCAGAGGTCAGGGACTCGAGACGTTAATCCAGAGGTGGACTTCACGATAGGCGTTCTCAGGAGTTGGCCTCGCTGGAGCGTCCCCCCGATAGAGCAGATACGTCACCCGCAGCCGATCGCCCAGCATCTCTGGTGAAATCGAGTGTTGTCGCTGCCAGGTCTCGTTGTGCTCGGTCTGTACCTCGAACGTACGTAATCGTTCACGCTCGAGAACGACTGTCGAGTTGTTTTCGGCTTGGACTCTATGGATGTCAACGATAATCGTGTACTCCATCGGCTGGTGTTCTTGATTGTCGATACCGACCACCACAGACTGTGACTCACCAGCCACGAACTCCGAGGGATACTCATCAGCGATCAACTCCCCTTCGTCGTTCTCGGTCAGGAGGTAGAACTCCGAGAATGAATCGCCTTCCTTCGGGACTGTGACCGCATAGCCGACACTCCCTGCGGCGAGTAACAGTGAGGCAACAAGCAGGATGTTAAGAACGCCATCTATCCGCCCCTCTGGTTTGAACAGTTCACCCTTTCCGGCAGCGACCCACGCGCGCCAAGGGACTGAAAACCGCTCTTCAGGCGGGAGCGTCTGGCGGCGGTACGCTGCAACCACAGTCGATGCAAACACCGTGACGCTAATGGAAAGGACGACAGGCACAAGTCGAATACCGAGGGGTGTCAGATCCAATCCTAGTCCGATTAGCGGAACGATGGCAATCGATACGCCGAACGAGAGAGCGACCCGTTCGAGACCCGTGATACTAGATGAATTCAAATCGGAATCGTCGTCGCTGAGGTCGGGCGCTGCCATGGGAAACAGCGCCGACACGACCGCATAGCCGGGGACGAATAGGAGAAACGGGAGCCCAACGATGATACGGACTGGTGTATCCCTGACGACAGGGGTGAAGACAGCACCGACTGCCAGTACTGTAAGTACGAAGACAACGGTCAGGTCTGCAGACAGGTATCGAAGCCACGGTGGTGCGATACGACTCCACCGGACGTCGTCATCCATATCGCGAACGAATTGGCCGCAGGGTAAAAGTCAGTCGGTTGCTACTGCCTCTTGAGATACCGGTGTTTCGGAGCGTCTATACTGATGAGTGGCCATCGGCTGATTTGATATCAGAACCTCGAACCGAGTGACACACGTATATATTGGAGTAGCGTCTGACAACAACCCGCTATATGAGCAACGTGCTGAGACTCGATGCCTCTGTCACCTGCCGACAGACATGACCTCGACCGAGTATGACCGGTTCCATCAGCAGCTGTTACAGATCGAGGACGAGCTTGATTTGTTCTCTTTGGAGGTGAACGGGCTTCGTGTCTGGGAACGGATTCGTCACGACGTGGCGCTGAAGTTACTCGCAGATCTGGAGATACTGGGAGCCGCGCTCCCCGGCTCCGATAGATCGCTTAAAAAATACGGACAGAGCATATATCTTGGTCTCCGAAACCTCGGCGTTCGGAACCCGTTCTTTGCGTCACAGCAAGAGATATTATGTTACGGTCGTGGCAGGCGAATGCAGGTCGATGGAGAGTGGTGGGACCCGTTTCTCGATCCGTTGCATGAGAATGTCGACCGACAGACATTTCAAATCGAGTCCGTCTGGGGTGGTGAACATGTCACCCCGGAACGGACTGACGAGATCGGGTACGTCGATACGATCGAATTCATGGCCGAGTTCTGTCATCGATTTGGCCTCATTCGGTACGACCTGTCGACTGAAGAACACCGGGCCGTCGAGCAACTCGAAGAACGAATCCAGTCGGAATTTCACGTGGACTACGATATCAAGTCACTTATCAAGAAAGTAATCCACCGTCGTCGAGTCGAAAAACCGCTCTACGACCGCCTTCTATCTCGGTTGAACCCTTCATTAGCGGTCCTCGTCGTACACGGAGGGAAAGAGTCGTTCATCGAGAGTTGCCACGACTTATCGATTCCTGTCGTTGAAGTTCAACACGGACAGATAAGTGACTACTCGTACAACTATTCGTTTCCCAAAGACCGGACGAAGACTGTCTTTCCGGACTACCTGCTGACATTCGGTGATGCGTGGGGGACGAACGCAGAACTTCCGTTGCCAAGCGACCGCGTCATCAGTGTGGGGTATCCGTATCTAGAACAGGAGATATCGAGATACGCTGGCATAGAGACCGAGGAAAACATCCTGTTCATTTCTACGGGGGAATCTGGAATCGACCTCTCTCAAATCGCTGTAGAGCTGTGCAACAGTCCGAACGTTTCCCACGACATACTGTACAAGCTCCATCCAGCCGAGCTATCAGACTGGAGGGAACGTTATCCATGGCTTGTCGAATCGGCCGTACAGGTACTCGATGGGCGAGAAGTCTCGCTGTACGAACTATTCGCAAAATCCACCGCTCAGGTGGGGGTGGCTTCAACAGCGTTGTACGAGGGATTCGCCTTCGGCTTAGATACGTATTTGCTAGCGGCCCCAACGGTTGAGTGGGCCTCGCTGCTGTTGGAGAACGACTCCGCAACACTCGTGCGTTCGGCGGAGGAGTTGATCGGTGAACTCCAACGCCCGGTCGAGCCTCGTCTCTCACGTGATGAGTTATTCAAACCTGGTGCGACAATGAACTTGAGGTCGTCTATCGAGACGTTGTACGAGAGTGGGAGTGTCTGGAAGCGCGAGTGAGTCGCAGGAGGTAGTCCAACACTATATTACCTCGGTGAGTTCGGCGAGTTCGATACCATCGATAGCGATCATCACTACGAAGTACACCAGTGGACCCACCACGAGGGAGGGGAGTAGATTCCGATTCAAGAGCGAATAAAGTACAACGAACATGACGGCCGATGCAGCGGCCGTTTTAACGGTCGAAACCAGGGGAAAACGAGTTTTTACCCGGATATTAGATTCTCGATACACGAGAACAGAGCTGGCACCGTACGAGAGAACGGTGGCCACCGCTGCACCGGTGATACCGTACACGGGGACGAGGGCAACGTTCATTAGTATATTCGTGACGGCTGCGACACCCTTGATCTTCGAGATGACCACGGTATCTTCGTCGGCGACGGGAATCAGTTCGTATAACCGTTCTAGTCCGAGGAGGATGATACCAAGTCCAACAATCGGGACGAGCGCGTTCGCGGGCCCGGCGGCTTCGGGTGTCGAAATAAGCCTGATTACGGTAGGACCGACGAGGTAGATGCCGATTGCGGACGGAACCGCGATGACGATATAATAACGAACGCTGGTTTGGACAATGTTCCCACACCTTTCACGTTCTCCGTTTTCGAGCAGTCGACTGATCTCGGGGAAGAGCGAGGTGTACGCCGAGGAACTGTAAATCGAGATGAAGTTGGCAATCGAATACGAAATCGAATAGATCCCGACAGCGGAGGCACCGAGGAAGGACCCGACGATGATCTTGTCCGCCTGTGCGGCCAATTCGCTCGCAATCATCGACCCTGTGAGCGGAATCGAATAGCGGAGACACCGTTCCAACTCCTGAAAGCTCGGAATCGTGTATCCGATCTTCCGTCCGATGAGATACTGTATCCCGACTCCGAGGGCCAACTCGATCGCCACTAGAACGGTCATGACTCCTTCTAGCTCCCAATTCAGGTAGAGAATGACTAGAGCAACGGCCCCGATCGAAGCATACGAACGAATCGCCTCGATTACAGAGTAGATTTTGGTGTTCATTTCCATCCGGAAGTAGTTTCGAGCCATCCCGGAGAACACCTTGAGCGGGACGAGTGTCGAGCCGATTAACAGTGCCTCCGCGTATTGGCGATTCCCTAAGGTTAGCTCCGACAGCGAGGTCGAGAAAGTCATGAGGAGAATCGCAGCGAGACTCCCACACGCGACTGCGAACGCTGTCAGCGAATAGTATAGGTCCGCAACGTCCTGTGACTCCTCTTGACCGTATCGGATGAGAGCGGAGTGGAGTCCGAGGTCAAGGACGGTCGCAAGCAACCCTGTAATCGCGATTATCTGTACGTACGCGCCATAGGCAGCGAGGCCCAGAAGCTTGCCGATAAGAGGGATGAAGATTAGTCCTTGAAAGCGTGTCCCCAGTCGGACCAAGACCGTGACGAGGACGTCAGAAGATAACTTCTTTTGTAGACTCATACTATAGTAGATTCCGATTCGTTTTGACAAACACGGGCAACCTCATGCGACCACCAGACGGCTTGCCTCTCGTCTTACGGGTGATGGTATTGATGTTTATACCTACTGGTTCGATAGAACAGTCAATAATCGAATATGATAGACAAGGGGTAGACGGTGGGGTGCGCTCAACCCGCCTTGTCGTAACTCATCAAAAATGAATAATTGACAGAAATAGTGGCTGTCTCGGGGAAAGATTTAATTCATCTCGCCGATTGTGACTTCTGAATCCAATGGTAAAGTCAGGACTGATAATTTCGGGGATGTCGGTCGAAAATGGCTAATCCAATGTTGTCAGCATATTGGACGGCCGCGGAAGATAACAGCTCAAACGCACTACAATCGAGGTAACCACAGATGACGAAAACTAACAACCACCGATACAGCATGCCAGAGAAGGGGACGAGGGACTGGCACGTACCGCTCAATGAAAACTTCAACCAGATCGATAAGGACGTTCCAATCCGTGACGTTGATGCGAACAAGGGTAACTACCAGCCTAGGTCTGGGGCGAAGTTCGAAGCCATCGATGCGGGTGCGGTCTATTATGGTGATGGAAGCGATTGGATACCTGCTGATCGGTTAGTCAATTCACTGGAAACTGGTGGATTAACTCACACCCCCCAACAAGACGTCCCGCAGTCGATTCATGCGAACCTTTCGCAAGGACACTGTGTCGGTCTCGGAGCAAATGGGAACGTTATCTCCGCGAATCCGGACGGGTACGCCTCTGACGATGCTGCAATCCAGGCTGTCAACGACTGGCTCTCCTCGAACTCTGTCCCTGGCGGTGACATCTACATTCCCGCAGCTCACCCGAGTAAATCCGAATGGGTAATCGAGAACACTGTTATCGTGGGTGACCCCGACGAGGCCTCACGTGTCAGAAACAACCTCTATTTCGTCGGGTTCCCGTATCGGGTTGACGCGTCGGGACACATGACGACCACGATCAACGACGGGTCACAGATGTTCCGCGTCGTCGGTGACACGGGGAACAGTGCAACGCGTGGGTTCACTTGGCGCGGAGGGACGTTCAACCTCGGTGGGAACAACGCCGGTCTCGTCTCCTTCGAGTACGTCACGAACGTCGATATTGCTCTCGAGTGGCTCAAGGACTTCAGAGGAGATGGCGTGGTGTTCGACTCACGCGCCTACGAAGCGGTGTTCCGCCGCTGTCGATTCAAGCCTGATGACCCTCAGTCGACCCCGACTGCGAACTGTATCGTCTTCCAGAACTCCTACGGGACGCAAGCACCCGCTCAGGTGATGATCGGAGAGGGAGTAAACACCGACGGTGACCACAACGTCTCGGTACTGTACCGTGACCCGATGCCTTCGGCGTATATCGCTGGGAAGTACGAAGGGGCAAACGGGCGAGCAACGATCGACGTCGGTGATCCCGGCGGCCCGAGCTGTGTCTTCATCACACCGAAGGCACACATCGGGAACAATCACAGCGGTGCGCACGGCGTGTACTTTGATGGGTACAAGGCGATTATCGCACCGAGTTACGTGACACAGGTTGACGGAGACGGGATCGTCATCAACGGAGCGAAGACCTGTACCATCTCCAACGACATCTCGTACAATTCGGTCGGCGGAGATGCAATCGTCGTCAACGAGAACCAATCGACCAGTCGAGTCGTTGTCCCACACGAGGCTGTTGTCGGGCAGGGGAACGAGACTGTCAATTATCCTGATGCACCCTGGTACGCGGTTCGTTATCAAAACGGATGGCGCCTTTTTGACGAGGGGACAACCACGATTCCAGCCGGTGAGTCACGGGCCGTGACCAACTTCGGAAGTGGTGCGGGTGGAGAGCACTACGGAACAATCGAGTTTGCGTCTGACCCCACGAACAACGTGGAACTCGCCCAGCGCGTCGGCTGGAACGCGTCGGCCGACAATCCATCGTTCATCATCGAGGAGACCACTGGAAGCGGAGACGCGAACGTTCGGTGGAGGTTCTTCGTCAGGTGACGCATTACGCTAGCTGAATTATTTATACCCGAGTGCTCGTAACTGAGATTCTGCAACCTCGCTGACCGAGTGTCCCGAACCGAAATCGTCCCACGCATCTGGTAGTTCAGATAGAAGCGCACCTTCATCCTGAACCTGTCCGTTGAACGAGACGCCATCACTTGTCACAGTGCCGGTGAACGTGACATTATCCGTCTTAGAATGAATAAGAAACTCCGACCCGCGGTAGATTGCTTTACGTTCGGTGCCGTATCGACACGCCTCGCAGATCACTGCTCGCTCTACCGGAATATCTTCTGCCCAGTCGTATCCGCTGAAGTGATGTGTTTCGAGGACACGCTCGGAAATCGTCTGGGGGATATCAATCAACGACCCCCATCCACCGGTAGGAACGACGGTCCCTTCACCAGGAACTGAGACAGCGACCGGGACGCGTGCCAGTTCGTCGAATGGCGTTCCACCATGTCCGACTCCGTAGTTCGGACGGGAATCGGACATCACCCGGTCCTTCTGCGCGTGTTCGAACTGAGACTCTCCGTGGTCACCAGTCACGACGACAAGTGTGTCGTCACCGACCTCCGAGAGGAGATCTCGAAGCTGGTCCGACACGTAGTCGAGTGCCGCGCGATAGAGTTTGACGCGCTGCTCGTGGAAATGCTGCGCCTCGGGGCTTCCGTCGAAGTCCGCCGCCCACTGATCTGGGAACGCAAGGTCGAGAGACTCGTCGATATCGTACGGTCTCTTGTACTGTTCGGGAGGGTTGAGTGGGTTGTGCAGGTCACCGAGATGCAGGTAGCCGAACGTCTGTGGACGCTCGTCGCGCCACGACAGGTAATCACTGATGACGTTCTCGGCCCGCTCGAAGTCGTAGACTCTGGTGCTCTGGTACCAAGATTTCACGGCCAGGAAAGGAGTGATGAACGCACAGCCAGCGTAGGTTTCGTACCCTGCCGACTCCAAAGTATGTGCAATCGTTTCACGCGAACTGTACTGCTGTGGCATTGCAAACTCCTCATCTTCGGGGTGCGTGTGGGCAACCGATCCATGCTCATGGGGATACAATGAAGTGTGGAGACTCGTCACCGCAGGGAACGTCCACGTTCCCGGCGTGACTGCAGACCCGAACTCTACACCGATGTCCGGTGCTGCATCCGGTCGAAGCGCGTCGACGACGACCAGTAGTACGTGTTCGGGCGCATTCGGCAGTTTCGTGAGGTTACAAGTCGGTGACTGGTGGCTTGAGTTCGAACTTTTAGACTGGTAATAATAATACACCGGCGTAACAGCGTTCTTTGCCGAAGGTGGGAGAGTATCGGCAAGCGAACGGGCTATCTTCTCCGTCCACGCTGTGTCTTTTGTCATACGATGTAGACGAGGTGTACATAGTATAATTCTAACCATACACGTGTTACTATCGGAGAACTGGATATCGTTCGACCGATTAAAGGAGTATATTTATCCCGAGTCCGAGTCGAACACGGACAATGGCTCTGGTTAGTGTCATAATACCAACATATCATCGCTCATCTTACATACCCGGAGCGATACAGACCGTCTTGGGGCAGACGCACGGCGAGGTGGAGGTGATAGTCGTCAACGACGATGCATCCGACACGGCAACATTAAATGCACTAGCTGAATATACGGACGACTCGCGAGTTACAGCAATCAACAACACTGAACGGCGGGGGATATCCGCGAGTCGGAACCAGGCAGCAGCCCACGCTGATGGGGAATATCTCTGTATTCTGGATGATGACGACCGCTGGCGTGCTGACAAAATCGAGCAGCAGTTGGCGCGCTTCAACCAATTATCATCGGAGTACGCTGTCGTGTACACCGGTGGAGAGATCTGGTCAACGGGTGAGCCAAGACGTGTCCTGAAACAGTTCTCACCACCGGAATCGAGAATTGGCGAAATCTATCCAGAGGTACTCTCATCCTGGGGAATGTCACCACATTCGGGACATATGATTCGCACAGATGCGTTCCGTGCTGTTGGTGGGTTTGATGAGATGATGGATCACGGTGAGGACTGGGACCTCAGTATCAGACTTGCCAAACAATATAAATTCGACGCGGTCGATGAACCACTCACAATTCGGCTCTCACACGATGAGAACGTCTCGTCAAAGCGAGCACACGCGAATCAGCGCAAGGACATCCTCGCGAAGTATCCGGCCCCAATATTAAACGACGAGAGCATCGGTTCGGAGTTTTTTTCGAAGTGGCACGCTGAACGCGGATACCACCAGCTCGAAAACGGGAAACACGTCGAAGCGATTCGTGATTTGTGGATTGCACTCGGATACAAACCGACCACTCAACGGGCCGTACTTTTCATGATCAGCCTCTTTGGTCCGAGAGTATTCAGTTCCCTGAGTGACCTAAGCAGGTGGTGGCGAACAGCAATGGCTAATCAAGCGAGTAATCAACCTGGTGTCTGACCAGCAGTGATTCGGCTTCCGTTTGTATTCGTTTCGAACGCCGTGTTATACGAGTAAGAAGTCGCATCGGTACTGTTATCATCAAATCCACTCTCGGTGTGACCACGTTGAGTCGGAACCTTTTGATGGCGCCGAGAACCGGTGCATACATCAGATTCTGGGAGGCTAGATCAATAACATGAACATCTGCTTAGTCAATGGTGTTTTTCCACCATCAGTCAATGGGGGGGCAGAGAACTACGTACTCCGTGTCGCACAAGCGCTCCAAGCAAGAGGGCATGAGCTGGCGATCCTGACCACGAAACCCTACGATGGAACACGAAGCCTCTCGTTAGAACGTGAGATGTATGAGGGTGTTCCGACGTACCGGTTTTTCCCGCTGAACCTCTCTCATCGCGGCGAGGGAACCGGAAATTCGCTTCCTGCGAAAGCTGCATGGCATCAGCTTGATACCCTGAATCCACACGCTCGGCGCGTCCTCAAGGGGTTCATTTCGGATTTCGAGCCTGATGTGGTTCACACGAACAATCTCATGGGCATTTCAGCGGGTATTGGCAAAGTAATCGCAAAGTCGGATGCAAGATACGTGCACATGCTCCACGATTACGGCCTTCTCTGTCCCAAGACGAGTCTCATGCGGGAGCGTACCCTCCCTGGCGATGAAGTGGGGGTCTGTCACGACTCTCCGTTTCCCTGTCGGATGTACGCGAAAGGAAAAAAACACGTGATGGGCCCTCCAGACCACGTAGTTTCTCCCAGCCAACACGTCATTGACGTTCACCTCGACCGCGGGTTCTTCGAGGATATCCCCGCAACGCGGATTCAACACGGTGTAACATCTGTTATCGACGAGCCTCCGGAACCGTCAGCGGAGCCCGCGGTTCTGTATGCAGGAAAACAACAGCGCTCGAAAGGGTTAGAGACGCTCTTCGAAGCCGCAGAGGCTCTTCCGCAAGTGACTGTGCACCTCTGTGGGAGTGGGCCGATGAGCGAGGACTGCGAAGAGGTGGCACAGGAACTGGACAACGTGAGGTATCACGGATACGTGACATCTGACCGGCTCCACGAGCTTCGAGTGAGTTCGCATGCAGCGGTCGTCCCTTCTCTGTGGATGGAGAACTCTCCACTAGTAATCTACGAGAGCCTCGCGTCTGGACTTCCAGTTATCGGCTCAGACATGGGTGGAATCCCAGAACTGGTAGAGCACGGTGAACGGGGGCTGCTATTCGAAGCCGGTGACGCCACAGCTCTCGCTCAGTGTGTCAGGACACTCGTCGATGATATCGAAACACAGCACGCTCTGAGTCGGAACGCGAGACAGTGGGCGCTGGAACACACGATGGAGGATCACGTGGACGAACTAATCGGGTGTTACCGCGGCACATGAGCCCACAGTCGAATTCCAGCGCACAAAAGATGATAAGACATATCAATCAATTCGAGTTGGTTCTCGTATGAAGATACTCCGGGTTGCTCAGGAGATCTATCCGGATGTCGTGGGGGGAGGGGCCTACCACGCACATGCTTTGAGTCGTGATCAGGCAGCCAATGGCCATGAGGTGACTGTTCTCACCATCTCGCCAGACCTTCGAGACAGACAGTGGGAGACGCGGGACGGGTACAAGGTAGTACGATGCCCGTCGACACACAACTTTTTAGGAAACGAGTTCTCCGTTAGCGCACTCCAGTTCCTTCGCACTCACATAGAAGAGTTCGACATCGTTCACGGGCACGCACACTTCTACATGGCAACGAACGTCGCTGCGTTCCTCGCCCGCTCCAATGATATCCCCTTCGCGATAACGAACCACTCACTGATTTCGCAGAGCGTCCCACAGTGGATTGCGAAGCTCCACCTGAGAACCCTCGGTCGGTACACGTTCAACAGTGCTGATGTCATCTTCTGCTACACAGAGCACGAGCGGCGAGAGTTGCGCAATCTCTGCGACTCTGTCGACATACAGGTAGTCTCTAACGGAATCGACCGACATCGATTCTCTCCCGATGGACCATCCTCCTCTGTCATCCCTGAGAACGACGGACAGACGGTACTGTTCGTCGGGAGGCTCGTTGAGGGGAAGTGTCCTCGAGACGCCATCGACGCATATCACGAAGTCACAGACGAGTTCGAAGATGCGCAGCTCTGCATCTGCGGTGATGGGCCGCTCCGCGAAGAATTAGAAGCCCACGTCGCAGAGCTGGAGAGCAGTGATTCGATTCACTTCCACGGGTTAGTGGACTACGATGAGATGCCTGCCGTATTCCGGTCTGCGGATGTCTTGGTCCTTCCCAGTCGTTCAGAGGGGTTCCCGCGAACGCTGATGGAGGCGTTCTCGACCCAGACACCTGTCATCGCGAGTGATCTCGAGCAGACGTCGGGCCTCGTTAGCAAAGCAGGGAGAGTGGCACCAGTCGAGGACGTCGATTCGATTGCTGAACACTTACGTGAACTGCTCGGTGACAGTGAACTCAGAGAACAGCTCGGGAGAGACGGTCGACAGCTAATCAAAGAGGAGGGCCTCTCGTGGGAGAGTTCGGTCGAAGAGACGACAGCAGTGCTCGAGCGACTCGTTAACCAATCGGAACGGAGTCGAACCGAGAGGGAGTCACGTATGGGCGTAGAAGACAGCTTCGAGTTCAGCAGCTGAGCGCTCCCACGAGTGTTCTTCTGCCCACTCGCGCGCGTTCTCGCCAAGTTCTCTTCGAAGTGAATCGTCGGTCAGTATCCGACAGATGTCCGCTGCGAAGGTGTCGGGGTCACTTCCGTCGGTAAGGAGGCCGGTTTCACCGTCACGAATCGAATCTTTGAGACCTTTGACGCGAGACCCCACTGCAGGTGTCCCGCACGCATTAGCCTCGATTACGACGATTCCCCATCCCTCGATTCGGCTTGGCGCAACGAGCACCCACGCGGAAGCGAGGAGTTCGAGCTTGGTCTCCAGTGAGACGTACCCGTGGTACTGTGCATGATCGTTCTGTGAGCAGTACTCAACGACCTGTTCGCGTACTGGGCCATCCCGTCCAGCAATATCGAGAGAGACGTTCATCTCACACTCTTCGACGACGCTCTGGTGGATCTCCGGGAGACGGTCGGCTCCCTTGTACTCTTCCAATCCACCCATAAACAGGATACGAGGCTCGGGAGAGTCAGAACTGACGTGGTACTGGTCGATA
The DNA here is from genome assembly GCF_007004735.1 of Salinigranum halophilum. Classification (NCBI taxonomy): domain Archaea; kingdom Methanobacteriati; phylum Methanobacteriota; class Halobacteria; order Halobacteriales; family Haloferacaceae; genus Salinigranum; species Salinigranum halophilum. Next base: position 799,650 of record NZ_SSNL01000003.1, on the reverse strand, counting down.
TCGATGCCGTTGCGCACCTCGTACACGGTCTCCGGATCGTGACCATAAGAAACGAGACTCTCTTTGGTGCTCTGACTCACACACACTGTGGGATTATGCCGTTCCCGAAGGACCCCAAGCCACTGTGCCGAAGCGCCGAGGACGTTCTGTGGAAACGGATGCGTTTTCATGAACGATTTGATGGCAACGTGGTGGAATATCGTGACTCTGGGTCGTCGAGTGAACACCGGCCATGGAAGAGGCGCGTATACGGTGTACACGACGTCGGGAGAGACGCGATAGAGATGCCAATAAAAGTAGACCGAGACGACGAGATACGAGACGATCAGGTCAAGCGGTGTCGGAAATCGTTTATCACCACTGACCCGGCGGAACGAAACTTTGCCGTCACGCTCGAACTTCGGCCGGCCACCATCAGACCCGGTCAGCACGTGGACCTCGTGCCCGCGGTCGGCCAGTTCCTTCAACGTCTTTTCGAGATTAATCTCCGCGCCGCCTGCTTCAGGACTGAGCCAGCTCCGCTTGTTCAACGCCAAGATACACAGTTGCTCGTCCTCCTGTTCACGGGGACATTGGTCTTCACCAGTCTCATCGACCATCCGTAGGTGACCGAGTAGGCCGAAAAAGAATATTTTTTGCATTTTATTATCCGCCTGCGGGAGTCTGGTCTCCGTCGACATTATCGTTCCGAGCACACCAAGAGTGTATGATATTTTGCGGAGAGCCGCGGCGGGTGGCACGCTCTCGGTTAGTCACTCCATCGACGACCGGGATGGGCAGTCACATCAAATAACCATACACTTTCACCAATCAACAAGTTTAATACGGGTCGATTCAGTGACACAAAAGGTATGATGGGTGTGTGGAAATCGGGGTGGGACCTCGTTCAGAGGGGGGCTGTTCTCGGGTTGATAATGATAGTCGTGCTGTCACCGATTGTAGGACCGGTGTCGTTGACCGGGTCGGCCACGGCTGCTCCCGGTGATGTCCTGTACCGGATAAACGCAGGCGGGGGAACAGTAGGTTCAATCGATGGGAAATCTGACTGGGCCGGGGGTACTAGTCAGTATGCCACAGGAGGGCAAACCTCGAGTTCGTACGACGGGACGGTGACACTGGATGGTTCGGTCGCCAACGGAACCCCGACTGAGGTATTCCAAAGCGAGCGGTACGGTGATCAGCAATGGACATTTTCCAGTGGTATCCAAAGTGGGGAAACGTATGAAGTCCGTCTCTACTTTGCAGAGGTCTACTTCGGCGTCAGCGAAGGCGGAGCAGAGGGCTCGCGCGTGTTCGACGTCTTACTGGAAGACCAGCCGGTAATCGACGACTACGACATCATCGCGGACGTGGGTACCGAAACTGGTGTGATGAAATCGTTTACTGTGACGCCGACGGACAGCGCGATTAATATTAGCCTTTCCAGCGAGGTAGACAACGCAAAAATATCGGCGATCGAGATCGTCGAAGCGGAGCCCCAATCTAACACGATGGGGACGCTTGGGACGGTGGATTTCGGGGATGTCGTCGTGAACCAAAGTGGAAGCGAGACGGTCCAGTTGACCAACCTCGGGAACGACACCGATCCCTCGATAACGCTCGACGACGTCTCGATAACCGGGCGCAATGCGAGTGAGTTTTCTGCCGAGGAGCCAGCAGACGTGTCACTTGCCCCCGGAGAATCCACGACGGTCAACGTCACGTTCAGTCCGTCGGATACACAGGCGAAGAGGGCAACACTCGTGGTCAATCACTCAGGGAGCAATTCGCCAGTAACTGTCGACTTGTCTGGTGATGGGGTGCCCGCAGCCACTGTAGGATTCGGCATCAGTGGACTCGGTGTCGAACCGTTCAATCCGACTTCGCTCGACTTCGGTCCGGATGGCAGGCTGTACGTTTCACAACAGAACGGAAAAATCACAGCGTTCGAGATAACCCGGAACGGGACGAACGATTACCAAGTGGTCGATACGGAGGTGATCACCACCGTTCAGGAGCTCCCGAACTACAACGACGATGGGTCGTACAATCCGAACGTGAACAAACGACAGGTGACCGGGCTCCTCGTAGAAGGCAACGCGTCTAACCCGGTTATCTATGCTGCTTCAAGCGATCCGCGAATCGGCGCTGGCGAGAGCGGGGGTGACAGTGGGCTCGATACGAACTCCGGGGTCATCTCTCGATTGACCAAGACTGATTCCGGATGGGACCACGACATGCTGGTCCGAGGACTCCCGCGATCAGAGGAGAACCACGCGACAAACGGCATCCAATACGAAGCCGAGACGAATACGCTCTACGTCGCGTCGGGAGGGAACACGAACAAGGGTGCACCGTCGGCCAACTTCGCGTTCACACCAGAGTATGCGCTCTCTGCCGCGATACTCTCGGTAGACCTCGATCAAATCGAGGGAATGGCCGAAAAGGACGCAAACCACACGAACGCGACGTATCTGTACGACCTGCCGACGCTACAGGGCACTGCGACACCGTTCGGTGGACAGAATGGCACGAACATGGCGATGTGGGTTTCCGACAGCCCCGTCGACGTGTACTCCCCGGGGTACCGGAACTCGTACGATATCGCACTCAATGAGGACAACCAGCTGTACGCGACTGACAACGGTGCTAATCCCGGCTGGGGTGGAATCGTCGTCGATGAGGGACCACAGGGCGTCTGTACGAACGAGCCGAACGAAGACGACGCGTACTCCGCACCAGGCGTGTATCACGTTGAGGGTGAAGATTACTACGCCGGACATCCGAATCCAACGCGTGGGAACTCGACGAGCGAATTCGCCGCAGCAGTAGAGAGCGGCCTCCACAACCCAGTTGAGTGTGACTTCATCTCTCCGGCGAACGAGACCTCGCCAAGTGCACCACTCGAGTTCTACGGCCCGACCCCACAGGGGATGGATGTCTACACGGCGTCCAACTTCGACAGTGCGCTGAAAGGTGACCTCCTCCTCGCGATGTGGAACTCTGGTGACGTCGAGCGAGTCAAGCTCAATCCAGCTGGGACGGAGGCGACGGGCTCAGACCCCATCTTCCAGAACATTGGGGTGAACCCGCTTGACGTCCACGCGCAGGGTGACGACGACAAGTTCCCAGGGACGGTCTGGGCTGCAACCTATGGTAGTAACACGATCACGGTCTTCGAGCCGAACGATTACGGTGGAGGTGATGTCGAACAGTGCACGGCAGACGACCCGACGTCGCCGGAATACGACCCTGACGGTGATGCCGACAACGACGGCTACACCAACGAAGACGAGAATACGGTCGGGACGAACCCGTGCTCGCAGGCCTCACAACCTGTCGATGGTGATCAGGACGGTTCCCCTGATTCGCTCGACCCCGATGACGACAACGACGGCCTCTCCGACGGGGAGGATCCCTTCGCGATCGACCCGCTGAACGGCCTTGACAACGACCTTCCCGTCGAACGTCAGTTCGTTGCCGGTCAGCACCCCGAGTCGTTGTTCGGAGTTGGGTTCACGGGCCTGATGACCAATGGGACCGACTATGCAGACCTCTACAACGGTTCACAGGTACGTGCCGGCGGCGCAACCGAGCGTATTTCCATCGATGCAATCCCGTTCGGCGACGCGTACGAAGAGCAGAATTCGCAGTCCTATGCCTTCCAGTATGGGGTGAACGCGACCGGAGACAGCCCGTTCACTGTTCGGACGACGGTTGAATCGCCCTTCCCTGACGGTGTGAGTCCGGAGCCGAACCAATCTGTCGGGATGCAGATCGGGCCTGGTGATCAGGACAACTACATCAAGCTTGTTGCCACAGCGCAGGACGCCACTGGGAGTGCTTCCGGCGGCGTACAGCTCCTCCACGAGGTCAATGGGACTGTCGTCAACTCCAGAGCAGTACTCTCAGAGAGCGAAGTAATCGGCAGTGGACAGACTATCGACTTATACCTCGATGTCTACCCATCGAACGATACCGTCGAAGCGAGCTACTCGATTAACGGTGGCGAGCGGGTGTACTTCGACCAGACGCTTACCATGTCGGAAAGCTGGTACGCGACCAGTACTCGGGGGCTCGCGGTAGGAGTCATCAGCACAGCAAGGGGTGCCAGTTCCACGCATCCGGCATCGTGGGACCGACTTTCGGTGACGGAAATCACTCCCAACACAGCGCCAACAGCTGATGCGGGAGACGACCAATCGGTCGACGAAGGGGCCACAGTCGTCCTTGACGCCTCCAACACGACCGACCCCGACGAGGGTGATGTCGTCACGTACGTGTGGGAGCAAATCGATGGGCCCAGCGTCACCTTAGAGAGTAGTATGGCCGTCAACGCGTCGTTCACCGCGCCCGACGTTGACCAGAACACCACGTTGACGTTCCAAGTAGAAGCGACCGACGGAACCGATACCGATACCGACACGGTGAACGTCACTGTTGTCCCGGTCAACGAGCCGCCAGTGGCTGATGCTGGTCCGGATGTGACAGTCGCGCCCGGCGAGACAATCCAGCTTGATGGAACGGGGTCCAGCGACCCGACCGACGAGACACTCACGTACTCTTGGGACCAGATCGGAGGCCCATCCGTTGGTGTTCTCTCTGACAACGAGAGTGCAACGCCGACACTTGCTGTCACGGAGACCGATGAGACCATCAGTGGCGTCATTGAGCTCACCGTCTCAGACGGGACCAGCTCTGACACCGACAGCGTAAACGTCACGGTTGAACCGACAACCAACGAGACGGTAGTGTACCGGATCAACACCGGAGGGGACGCTTACACTGACGAACTCGGGAATCAGTGGGCCGCGGACGACTACTTCAACACTCCCGGATATGTTGCCGACGCAGAAGCGAAGTACGGAACGACTGATATCGCCGGGACGGCCGACGACCGGCTGTATCTGACCGAGCGGTTCTGGACGGACACGACTGGGACCGAGTACAGCCTCCCAGTCGAGGACGGCAATTACACGGTCCGGTTACACCTCGCCGAGATTTACTTCGGCTCACAGAGTAGTACGGGCGACGGGGGGCGTGTGATGAGTGCGAACCTCGAAGGTGAACCCGTCGAACTCACCGGATACGATATCCACGCGGACGTCGGACCGAACACGGCCACCGTCAAAGAGTACACTGTCGAGGTCACCGATGGGTCGCTCGACATCGACTTCAACGCCTCGGCCGACAACCCCAAGATATCCGCAATCGAGGTGCTCTCAGCCGATGATGACGCGAACACTGCCCCGTCGATCGAACCGATCACGGATCAGACCATCGTCGAAGGTGACTCGACTGATCTCTCGGTCAGTGCATCCGACGCTGACGGTGACGACACGCTCTCGTTGTCACTCAGTCAGGCCCCGGAGTTCGTCTCGCTGACCGACAACGGGGATAGAACGGGGACAATCACCATCGCCCCAGGAGCCGGCGACAACGGCACGTACACCGTCGAAGTCGTCGCTGACGACGGCACAGTGTCGACGAGCGAGACGTTCTCTGTCGACGTCACGACCACCACTACTAACGAGGCGGTAGTGTACCGGATCAACACTGGAGGGGACGCTTACACTGACGAACTCGGGAATCAGTGGGCCGCGGACGACTACTTCAACACTCCCGGATATGTTGCCGACGCAGAAGCGAAGTACGGAACGACTGATATCGCCGGGACGGCCGACGACCGGCTGTATCTGACCGAGCGGTTCTGGACGGACACGACTGGGACCGAGTACAGCCTCCCGATCGAGGACGGCAATTACACGGTCCGATTACACCTCGCCGAGATTTACTTCGGCTCACAGAGTAGTACGGGCGATGGGGGTCGTGTCATGAGTGCGAACCTCGAAGGTGAACCCGTCGAACTCACCGGATACGATATCCACGCGGACGTCGGACCGAATACGGCCACCGTCAAAGAGTACACTGTCGAGGTCACCGATGGGTCGCTCGACATCGACTTCAACGCCTCGGCCGACAACCCCAAGATATCCGCAATCGAGGTGCTCTCAGCCGATGACGACGCGAACACCGCCCCGTCGATCGAACCGATTGCAGACCAGACCATCGTCGAAGGTGACTCGACTGGCGTGTCCGTCACGGCCTCTGACGCTGACGGTGACGACACGCTCTCGTTGTCACTCAGTCAGGCCCCGGAGTTCGTCTCGCTGACCGACAACGGGGATGGAACGGGGACGATCGCCATCTCCCCAGGAGTGGGCGACAACGGCACGTACACCGTCGAAGTCGTCGCTGACGACGGCACAGTGTCGACGAGCGAGACGTTCTCTGTCGACGTCACGACCACCACTACTAACGAGGCGGTAGTGTACCGGATCAACACTGGAGGGGACGCTTACACTGACGAACTCGGGAATCAGTGGGCCGCGGACGACTACTTCAACGCTCCCGGATATGTTGCCGACGCAGAGGCGAAGTACGGAACGACCGATATCGCCGGGACGGCCGACGACCGGCTGTATCTGACCGAGCGATTCTGGACGAACACGACCGGGACCGAGTACAGCCTCCCGGTCGAGGACGGCAATTACACGGTCCGGTTACACCTCGCCGAGATTTACTTCGGCTCACAGAGTAGCACGGGCGACGGGGGGCGTGTGATGAGTGCGAACCTCGAAGGTGAACCCGTCGAACTCACCGGATACGATATCCACGCAGACGTCGGACCGAATACGGCCACCGTCAAAGAGTACACCGTCGAGGTCACCGATGGGTCGCTCGACATCGACTTCAACGCCTCGGCCGACAACCCCAAGATATCCGCAATCGAGGTGCTCTCAGCCGAGGCGTAGGGCACGTCGCGCCACGACGAGATGCCCACGTCTGGCTCAGCGATGGATATCCACCGAGGGGTTCTAACCGCTCAGAAAAGTGTGCAGTCAGACGCTTTCAGTCAGTTGCAGTAGCATGAGGTCGGGATTTCACTTCTTCAATATCATGGCTACGTCGGCGTGACGAGACAGCTGACGAGCTCCCGGACAAGCGGAGAAGATTGATTACTGATAGCTCGCACACCGAAGCCACGTCTGGAGTGTCTCGTCAGTTCGGGATTCGATAGTTTCATGTTCTTGTTGAATCTGACGTCTTATACGTTGAGACGAATCGAAAAAGCGGCTAGTGTCGTCGTCTTTGTGGCCCTGGCCGGGGGGGTTATTTATTCACATCAGACAGGGAGTCTCTATCCAGGGCTCCCGTTTGCTGCCGGATTCGGGGTGCTCCTGCTCGCCGGCGTTGTGCTTCAATCTCGTGCCGTCTCTACATCAGTCGCTCTGGTTGCGATTGCAGTCGGACTGGTGTATCGCATCTATGCGTTCGAGTTTCCGGCCAGTATGGTGAGTTTCGATCCGGACGCTTACGCTGTCCAAGCACTCATCATTGCTCAGACAGGCTCAACCGAACAACTGATACTTAGTGAATTCTATAGCGCCGCAACTGCGTTTAGCGTGTTCAACGCGGAATCGATTCTCGTGTTGGGGCTGCCAACGGACAGCGCCTTCGTGACCATTCCGCTGTTGGCCGCGTTCGTTATTCCTGTTTCGGCGATGGCTATCGCACACCGAGTTACGTCCCACCGACAGACGTTCGTGCTTGCGGCGGTGCTGACCACCCTTGGCCCAGCGACCATTAAATACGGAATCCGACCGAACCCGATTTTCTTTTCTGGACTCATCTTTTCAGCCTTCGCGGTCACACTAATTTCGTACCCGAATCGGAGAAAGATATCCCACCTCGTTCTCAGCTCCGTCCTCCTATTCGCATTGATGGTCTCACACAAGATCGCTGTCATTGTAGTTGTGTTAGTCTGCCTTCTGTTGCTTATCGGGAGCCATGCACCGTTCGGCAGGGCGTTCGGCAACCGTTCAGTGAGAACTGCGTACAGTCTAGCCCTTATCGCAGGAGCCGCACTGGTCATCCAATGGATGTTTCTCACACAGTATATCTCACGGGCACTGCCACGAATTCTGGCAATCATCGGGGTCGTCGAACCACCTCCAGAGTTGTCGCGGGCAGCTGCGGTTCCCTACGAGCCCCAGCTAGCGTTTCAAGTGCTCGCGTTCTCTTTCGTTCTGACGACGCTGGCCGTCGGTGGGCTCGTCTGGCTCGGGCTCTTGAAGTTCCGATACGATGCCAAGATTGCACGATTACTGGCCATCGCCGGAGGCACTGTCGCAATCGTTCTTCCTGGTAGGTTCTCCGACGCGGCTGCAGGAACCCAACGAACGTTCTTTTTCGCGACGGCCGGGCTCGGTGCCCTCGTTGCAGTGGGCCGATACTTCGCAGTCAAAAGCCCGAGGCGGTACCTGCATTACCTCTCGATTATCGCGATTGTGATAATCCTCGTCTCACAGCCGCTCTCTGCGGCATCGACTCCAGACTATCGTGACGGAGCGCGACACTATCTGACGCAAGGAGAGGTCAATGGAAAGGCGTTCGCCCAACAGCACACACAGGGTATTGTCTACATGGATCGATACTACTGGGACGAGGTCATCGATTTCGAGCGAGCAGCTGCTGATGGTGGGCCACAGTATCAAGCACCCGCTGCTGGGAGCTACTTCGACGGAATACTTGAACAAGAACTCACCGAGGGAACGCTGTTGCAAGAAGAGCATCAATACGTGCTACTGCGGACAAACGTCGGGACCTATCGGATGGACATGGGCCGATGGGTTCTAACATGGGACCCTGTGGCGTCGATGGCCGCGAGCTCTCGATATCACCAGACGTACTCAAACGGTCACACGATGATGTTCTCGCGACGCGACACTACAACTCCGAACTGAGGTCGGTCTGATAGGGTACCACCAGCAGCAGTGTGACCAGAGTAGTCGAATAGAATATCATCAACCGATAGTTTCCTGAACCATGTCGACTTAGTGTCCATCATGCTTGCCTCTCGCAACCGCGTCGTTTCCACCCAACTCGGATGGATGATGGCAACAATTCTAATCTTGGTTGTGTTCTCATCCTTTTCGTATGAACTGTTCTTCGTTGTGTCCTTCATCGGCCTGCTCGTCACGACACAACTGGCACTGCCGGACGCTGTCGCACCTAAGTGGCAGCGGCGGTTTTACATATTGATCGCGTTGGGATGCCTCGGGCTGGTGTACATCGCAATCCAGGAGATATTGAGGTATCTCCCAGAAGGAGTGTTTTGACGATGCCATCACTCCCGGCCCCGATGACCGACTGGTCTTGGCCACGAGTGGTTCTATCGATGCTCATCCTTGCCGTGCTCCTCACTCTCGTGATAGCCGGAAGCACGACCACCGAAGCGTTTGGGACGTATAATCCAGGATGGGAGGGATCGACGACAATTCGTGAACTCGGTGCGTCGACTGGTGCTTCCGTCGAGGTAATCACAGAGACGACCCCGTACACGCAGGCCCAACCGGGTTCTACAGTTATTATCGCTATCGCCCCATCAGACCAGTACGACGACCAAGACCTCGCCCGTATCCGGTCGTTTGTCCGGGCAGGGGGAATGCTCGTAGTCGCCGAGGACGTCGGCGGAGGCGGCAACCGAATCCTCAGTGGAGTCGGTGCAGAAACTCGATTCGATGATAAAATCGTGAGAGACCTCCGGTTTCACGGACCCACGGCCGAGATGCCCCTTGCGACAGAAGTTTCGCCAGATCCGCTGACACGGAATGTAGAAACGGTGATGCTCAACAATGGGACAACACTCGTTACTGAAAACGAAACTGGTTCTCTGATACCCCTTGGTTCGTCGAACGCGACGAGAGATGCATCCGTCCTCATCTCCACCTCGTCTTATTCGGTCGTCGACAGTGACGGTGACGGCGACCTCGACGACGAGCGGCTGCAGTCATATCCGGTGATGGCTGTTGAGACTGTCGGTAACGGTCGGGTCGTAGCAGTAAGTGATGCCAGTCTGTTCATCAACTCGATGCAGGACGAGGCATCGAACCAAGCATTAGTGTCGGCGATTCTCACCGGTCACGAGCGTATTCTACTCGACTACTCCCACGCTGAGGAACAGCCCCCAATCTGGATGGCTCTGCAGTGGCTTCGTCAGACGCCGGAGGCAGTCGCATTGAGTAGCCTCCTTGGCTTACTCGCACTCGAACTCCTCGTACGACGTACGAGGCGGTCTGTTACCTGAGTCGTACTCAGCTCTTCGTAAGTTCCTCGGGCGGTACGATATTAATATAATGTCTGCCGAGTCATAGCTCACTCGCTCGTCGCTGATAATATCCGATTCGATACGAGGAATTATGTATTTACAATAACTCTGCTTACACAACTGATGTCGACTCCCGCCGAGCTCTACGACCGTGTTCACTCTGAAATCGGTACCGTCCTCATCGGAAACGACGAGATTATTGAAGGGTTATTTATCTCTTTACTCACAGAAGGTCATATCCTATTAGAGGGTGTTCCGGGAATCGCGAAGACTACGATTGCAAAGCTGTTCGCAGGAGCAACAGGGCTCGATTACAGCCGTATCCAGATGACACCGGACATCCTTCCAGCAGACATCACCGGGACAGAAGTGTACCGAAAACAGACAGGAGACTTCGAACTGCAACGAGGGCCGGTGTTTGCGAATCTTGTTCTCGTCGACGAAATCAACCGTGCGACAGCCAAGACTCAATCAGCACTCCTCGAGTCAATGCAGGAGCGGCAGGTGACGATTGGTCGTGAAACGCTCGCACTGCCTGAACCGTTCATGGTGGTTGCAACGCAGAACCCGATCGAAATGGAAGGCGTGTACGAACTCCCGGAAGCGCAACGTGACCGGTTCCAATTTCGTTACTCCATGGGCCTCCCGGACAAAACGAATGAAAGACGGATTGTAGACCGGTTCGACTCACAGCCAGACCTCGGCCCCGGAGAGATCGAACAGGTTGTGACACCCACAGAAATCGCCGCTGCACAAGAGACGACCTTGCAAGTTCATGTGTCGGACGCAGTCAAAGACTACCTGATCGACGTCATCGATGCGACTCGCTCCTCGGACGACGTCGCGCACGGTGCATCGACCCGGGCTAGCTTGATGTTGCTTCGAGGTGCGAAAGCCCGAGCGATAATCCACGACCGGAACTACGTCATCCCCGACGACATCATGGCGCTCGTGGAACCTGCGCTTGCCCACCGGCTCGTACTCAATACGGACGCGGATCTCCGCGGTCGTTCGACAGAAGAAGTGCTTGCAGAGGTTCTGTCATCGGTCGAGCTCCCAGAAGACGCTCTCATAGAGCGAAACGCACCCAGCGAATCTACTTCTGGCTCCGCTTGAAGAGGGTGTGAGGAGGCAGCGAGAGTCAGTGTGGCAGTGTCGTCACCGGTTGGTTTTTATTTTTCTTCGTGGGGTCAGAGTGACCGGTCGGTATCGTTCCTCTCGTCCGCGACAGTAGGCCACTGACAAATGACGAACGGTCCATCATCAGTTTCGCTGAGAGAGACCTCGACAGGCTTCGAGAGTGCTTTCGTGAGGCCTGCACCGAAAAATGACGTAACTGGATGGTCGAAACGCGTTAGTGGGCCAAATAGCTGCCCCTGGACCTCGAATGTGGCTCGCCCGGATCTGGCATCTACATCTGTCTGCACCTCCCGTGCGAGTTCGAGGACGTCGGTCACCCCTTCCGCGAGCACCACGACTGCCTCTGTCGGCTCTGATGGGAGCGAGTTACCGCGCTGCTCGGAGAACGTCGAAAGCAGTGTACTCGCAGTCGGCCGGAGAGAGAGTCCGGACTCTGAGGCCAACTCGCTCACGACGAACGGCTCCCGGAGTTGGTGGACAGTATCAGTATCACCTCGCAACTCGGTAACTGAACGATTGTACGCATCTATTTCGGGCACAAAGAGTCGAGGGCCGAAGTCTGTCGGAACGTACACTCGGACTTCCGAGAGCCCCAAGCTGTTAGCGATTGCCTGCTCGTTGTACGAAAGAGACTCGTAGATTCCCTCACCGACCTCAACAGGAACGAAGCGATCGGATGTGAGGGTGTATGTGAGCACTGCTGCAAACAGCCCGGTGGCTGCGATAGTGAACAACACCTCCTGTGTGCTCGGTACAACGATTGCCGTCACACCCGCGAGCAGCCCGACCGCGGCGAGGCCAAGCACAGTTTGGAGGGTTCGAGTCTGCTGGGTTTCTTCATATTTGTCTCTCAAACGCCGATTTTTTTGCCTGAGACGGCGAATCTCGTCTTGGAGGTCGTCAATCGGCTCGCCGTCGGACCGTCGACTGTCGGAATCGTTTCGACCGTCTGTCGCCGCCACTGAATCAGTGGGGACGCCCCTGTTCGCTCGGTCTTCACTCATGGCTGCGCTCCCCTGTCGTGAGTCCGAGCCGAGCAATTGTCAGTCGACGGAACACGTATATGCCAGTGCCCAACAATCCGAGCAGTAAAAACACTGTGATTACCGGTCCCCACACTGCTCTACTGAAATCGATACCTATCCCGAACAGTGTCATCAACGGGATCAACAGTACGCCCGTTTTGACTCTTGCACCTGATGGTGTTTCTACTAATAATAAAAAGAAGGATGCTAGCCCCAGAAGGACGATTCCGATGGGGGTCATCTCATCACCTGTCGCCACAGCTCCGAGATAGTACGTCGCGACCCCGAACGGCCCCGTCGTTATCACTGCGACAGCCACTCCCACCGCAGCAATGCCGAGCGCGAGTGCATTGTCGTCCATCCCTCTACCAATCCAGACGGCAGCTACCGCTGCAGAAAACGAGAAGAACAGCAAAAGCCCACGCATGATTCGATTGCGTGAGGGTGCCGACCGTTCCATTGTCACCATTCGAGTAGCACCTCATATATAAGTCTGCGGTTCATGGGTTACGACCATTGAGGACACTCTTGAGACGGTTATCGGGTCCGACCTCGAGGGCTGCAACGCCAGGGAGTTGATCCAAGCTCCGACGGTACTCCTCGAAGTCAGAAAGTCGTTCGAACGTATGCGCTGAGGAATCATCGCCTTCGTCGAAAAGTGCGGTCGGAGTGAGACAAACCGTCGCCTTGCCACGTTTCCACGTCGCGAGCTGGACAATGTCCATCAGCCTCCGTCGCTGCTCGTCATCGGTGAAAATGACGGTTGTACCACCTGCATTCCCCCTAGAAACGTGTCGTTGCACGGCATTGAACAGATGGTCGTCAGACTCTCCGGGGTCAAAGCTTCCACCCCGTCTGAAATAGGGACCGAGCGTCCTAGTGAACGTCGTTTCATCTCGGCGCCGGAAGACCTCGGCTTTCCACTGAGCCGACACTGGATTATCGCTATTAATCGGTGGGGGAGCGACGCGTGTCCCACTGACGCTTGTATCAAGAGCGAGCAACGAATCGCGTGCACGTTGATAATGGTCGTTCGTCCGAGCGAGGTCAGTGGCGGTTTGAATCCCGTCATCGTTGACAATCGTCAGACTCAGCGGGTTGTCGTTCATCTCCGCACCAGCAACAGTTCGCATGGCGACTTCTCGGAGATAATCTAGTTTCGTCCGTCCGGACGTGCCCGCCCGGAGCCGTGATTGTGCATCGACCACAACGTGAATTCGGAGCTCCTGATCGGAGTCAAACTCCCTGACGATTGGTTCATCAAGCCGAGCAGTAGCCTTCCAGTCGATTCGTCTGAAGGCGTCGCCCGGTTGGTACTCACGGGTCGAAGCGACATCGTCCCCGCGGTCCGTATACCACCGCCCGTTATGACCGCCAAAGAGCTTCGTGCGTTCGCCACCGGTCCCGACATGAATACCCTCAGGACCGCGTGGAGTGGCCGTAATTGTCACGCCACTCTCGAGCGACACTGATTGCGTAAACAATCCGTCCCCACTCACGTAGCGGACAGTCATCTTCGGGAGCGTGAACCGGCCAGCGAGAGGGAGCGAGACTGGTATGACCTCCCGCGCTTGGTACTGACCCGGAGACAACTGCAGCGTGACGTTCGACGCGTCGATGCCGGCCGGAAACTCCACATCGACCGTGACCGGATGGCTAACTGGTTCAGATGCCGAAACGGTCACCGGGAGCTTAATTTGTTCACCAAGTGCTACCTGCTTTGTATCAGATACAACGTGTACTGAAACCGAGTCATGGGTTTCGACCAAAGTGGAACTCGTTAGCATTGCCGAGATGAGAAGCCACGCTGTCAGGCCTGAACCTGCGAAGATCAAGAGAGGGAGATTACCAAGGATTCCGGCAACGTAGAGTATACCGACCACCCCTACAGCTGCCCAGAACTCCGATGTTGGGCTCACGTTTCGATGGTATTGTTTTCACCAGTAATTGAATCTACGGGTTCGTAACCGACAGGCAAAGAGAACGATAATGTACCGTCACCACGACAGACACCTGTGCAGCGCATCTGGACGCTCACGCGTTCGCTGGTGGTCGTCACTGTAGCCGTAGCTGTGCTCGTCGGCACGACACCCATGAGCGTGATGGCAGCACCGCACCCACAGGGTACACCTTTACAGGGCGACAGTAATCGAGCAACCGACGTATCGACTAGTGAGTTCTCCTCGATAACTGAGACGCGTGAGAATCCACAGACATATCCACAGGTCAATAATTCCTCAATTCGGCATCAGAACCCGGATGAGACCAGCGACGAGGACACTCTCGACGAGTTGCAGAGTGGACTCGAAAGTCGTCTCGTCGCGCACCACGACCAGGGATCGATTCTTATAGCTCAGGAAGAATACGAAGCGGCGCAACAAGTGTTCGGCGACGAGTACGAATCAGTGCTGCAAAAGTACAGAGCCGTTGCTGAGCTCCGTAACGACGAGAAGGCTGAGCAATCCGTTGCCAACTACCGCGCGGCGAGTCGAGCACACGACCAATACGCCGCGACAGTCGCCGAGTTCGATGAAACGTACGTCGACTATCTCCAGGCCCGTTCTGGTGGGAACGAGACGGGAACACGACAGCTCGCTCGTCGGGTCAACCAGTTAGGTGAATGGGCTACCGAGAACGCAACCTATCTACAGGCGAACTACACCCAGCTGGAAGAACAGACGGACGTTGACCTCGCAGCGACCACGAGCCGCATCGAACGTGTTCAGACCTCGGTGTCGGAACGCCAAATGAACGCCAGGCAAAGTACGTTCGTTCCGACGGAGGTCACAGTAACCGAAGCGGAACCAAGCAGTTCGTTCCTTAACCCGATGCGGATACAAGCGAGGCTGACGAGCCAGGGCGAGCCGATTGCAGACCGGACAATTACGGTCGTTGTGGGCGAGCAATCATACGAAGCCAGAACGGACGCAGACGGTCAATTCTTCGTTGAGTACAGTCCACAGCTCATTGCGCGTAATTCGACAGAAGTGTATCTCCAGTACGTACCAGCAGAGGAGAGTGCGTACCTCGGGACACAGACACCGGTTCCCATCAATGTGGAGGGAGTCCCCGCAACAATCGAGGTTTCGAGTTCAACCTCCTCTGTAGGTTTCAATGAGACAGTCCGTGTCAATGGGCGAGTAGTCGCTGGGGAGCGACCAGTAGCCGACGTTCCGCTCAACGTAACGCTCAGAGAGCGGTCGTTAGGACAGGTGAGGACGGACCTCAACGGGTCGTTCACCTTCGAGGCGACACTGCCCTCAGACGTGCCTACGGGGGCGTCGTCAGTCGTGGTTAGTTTCGATGTCGATGGACGGGCCGTAGAGGCGCAACCAACTGTCCGTCCGCTTCGAGTGAGGCCCACAGCGCCACAGCTGGCAGTGTCCGCGGAGCGACAAGCCGGTCTGGTCACCGTCTCCGGCCAGCTGACGGCGGGTGGGGTACCTCTCGAAGCACAACCGATCCAATTATCCAGGAGTGGGGAGACGGTTGCGACCACTCGAACGGGATCAAACGGGACTTTCAGTGTTCAGTTGGTAGCTGTTGAACGGGAAAGCACAGCGGTCGTCACGTTCGACGGACGAGGGACGAATATCGCATCTGAATCGTCCGAGGTTACATTACCCGCCCCACAGCAGGTTTTTAATTCCCGCTCGGATGAGGTAGAACCGGTGCGGTTCATACCTCCGGAGGCAATCGAGTATCTTACTTCAGTAATCTCTACACGAAGTAGGACTGTCGTCGGAGGAGTTGTGCTGTTCGTCATCGGGTTCGGACTCGTCACCGTTCTCCGCCGTCGTGGATCGTCGGAAGGGACCAGAGACACAACACGGATGCAGAGTTTCAAATCCGCGGTGGCTCGTACGGGTTCTGTCGTTGGACCGCAGTCACTGGATATAGCGGTCGACAGCCTCAACGAAGGCGACGTCGATACTGCAGTTACCAGTGCGTATGCGACCGTTCGGCACAGACTCCGGACGAGCGTTTCTGGGGACCAACCCTACACACATCGGCAGTTCTACGATGCGACCCTCGCCGCCGGATTCGACCGTGACGCTCTGCGAACGCTGACCGATGCGTATGAAGCAGTACAGTATCGGCGTCGACAAGTTTCGGTTGAAGAGGCTGAAGCCGCCCTGTCCGCAGCCCGTTCGTTACTCGAGAGTGACCAGCTCGACTCCGACAGCTGAGGCGGTTTCCCTCCAGCCCCGCGCAATGAACACTGAGCGTATCGTTAGTAAGTTACCGCCGACTGAAGTCGTGGACCTTCCCCCGCGAAGGGTTTCGGCCCACATGGTTCGGAAGACGCGTCACGTCTTCCGTCATCACGAGACGACTTCGTCCGCTGTCGAGTGGGGTTGCATGACGACAAGTCGGTCACACAGAGAGAGTTCCTGCGTGCCTTTCGGACATGTGGTCTATGTCCGAAGCCGTCTCACACCGCATTAATTATTGGTGGACTCTCTTCGTTTCATCGGTGCGTAGCGCACCGAGAGCGACGAAGTGTCATTCGTCCCCGGTTTCAGGGCGTACCTACGGACGCCCCTCCACGGACGACACGTTTGGCTGACCGGGAGTGTACTGGACGTTACGGGGCGCTGAAAAATAGCTCGGACGGTGACGAAACCGGCGGTTCGTCGCTCGTGGAACGTGTTGGACCTGTCGGCTTCCTCTTACGACTGAGATCGTGGGCTTCCACCCCCGATTCTATGTGAGTGGCCTCAGCCGAACCGTCTGCGGCGATTCAAGGACTAGTATTGTGTGGCTCCAGCGGAATGGGTTCCACATCCCGAACATGTTTTACCGGCCGATCGGATCAGCCGTCATAATCTAACGGTCGGTGTTCTCACACTTTAGACCGTCTGGGTACGAAGACGCGCATGGCGTCACGTTTAGTGGTATCGTTCTCGGCGGAAGCCAGTGACGGTGCCGGTTCTGCCCGGAGAGCCTCAGAGTGTGGACCCCCGCAAGATTGCTATGTCCTCCTCTGTAGGGGGTCGGTTGTATGTGTGGAATCATGTTATGAGTGAACAGTCGTCCGTGGAATTGATTACGGACCGAACCGATTGCGTGCTTTGCTCCCCTTAATCCCTCACCACGCTCGTTTGCGTCGCGAAAGCCTCCGCGGCACCGCTCAGAAATGATGATGCTCCCCAAGTAGTAATGAAAGACAGATGCTGACGGTTACTCTCGGGGGAGAGACGGAGTGGCCGAGGTACTGAGTTCCGACCTGTGCGATTACTCGGAAAGGACACCCAAGAAGAAGGAGGTGAAGATGAGCTGGATTCCGAGGACAAGCGTGGTCAGTGCTACGACGACTGGAGGACTGATGAGCCCACTCGACGTCCACCCGAACCCAACCAGTGCCATGTAAGCAGCACTGACAGCGAAGACGACCAGACCCGCCACAGCCCCGTGTTCCAAGTCGACGTGAGTCGTGAGGAAGTTGGTAATCGGGTCCTCAGCCTTCCGAATCGGCTCTCCAGCAACGGTGGCGAACGCTCCGAAACAGGCAACCTGTGTCCCGACCAGCGTGAACAGACTGCCCGCGATCATCGAATTGATGCCGAACGTGCCACCGTTAATCGAGACACCCAATCCCGCGATTGCCATGGTAATCACACCAGTCACCGCAAGGATGAGCCCAGGCGCTGAAAAAAGGTATCCAGGGGCGTTAGCGAGCATGAACCGAACGTGTCGCCATCCGTCCTTGAACGACTCTAACTCCGCCTCACCTTTTCGGGGGTGATACGTTATCGGAAGCTCCTTGATAACGAGGTCCTTCTCGCCCGCCTTCATGATCATCTCTGAAGCGAATTCCATCCCAGTGGTCTGTAATTCCATCTCTTCGTACGCACTGCGGGTGAACACTCGCATGCCCGAGTGCGCGTCTGAAACCCCTGCACCGTAGAAGAAGTTGAGGAATTTCGTGAGGAAGGGGTTCCCGACGTATTTGTGAAGTTTCGGCATCGACCCAGGGAGGATTTCTCCATTTAAGCGCGAGCCCATCGCCATGTCAGCTTCGCCCGAGTCGACCAGTTCGAAGAGTTTCGGGAGTTCCTCGAAATCGTATGTCGTGTCTGCATCACCCATCGCGATGATATCCCCACGTACATGCCTGAATGCGAATAGGTAGGCGTAACCGTAGCCTTTCTTATCAGGGGAAATCACTCTCGCCCCCATCTCCTCCGCGATGAGTGGAGTGTCGTCGGTCGAAGAATCAGAAACAACGATTTCACCGTAAATCTGCAACTCTTCGAGCGCGTTCTTCACCCGCTGAATACACTCGGCGATGCCCTCCTCCTCGTTAAGCGTCGGCATCACTACCGAGAGGCTCGGTTGCTGAGAGCTCGCCTCAGACAACAGTAATTCGTCACCGCTGAGCGTTCCCGTCGTATCGAGACCGTTTGAGGCATTAGGCTCGTCAGCGGCTACCTTCTTAGATTTCTTTATGGACATATTTGATTACCGAGAGTAACCGGCTCCCCCCCCAGCCGGAAATGGTATTTTATAGACACTGATTGAGAGAGGCGGTACATAGAACTTACTAATTTCGAGCATGTAATCTGAGCAATGATTATTA
The DNA here is from genome assembly GCF_007004735.1 of Salinigranum halophilum. NCBI lineage: Archaea > Methanobacteriati > Methanobacteriota > Halobacteria > Halobacteriales > Haloferacaceae > Salinigranum > Salinigranum halophilum. Next base: position 780,752 of record NZ_SSNL01000003.1, on the reverse strand, counting down.
TAATATATTATGGTGGCTGAAATAGCCAGAGGAATTAGTACTGTCGTTCGATTTTATTAGATAGTAGTGAAATCAATCGCGAATAAATGGTAAGGGATTATCACCATGACTTGGCAATACCCGATTGATGACAAACCGATTCGGGATTGAAAATAAATCGGTGGTGGTCACCGGTGGTGCGGGACTACTTGGGTCAGCGATTTGTACCGCGCTTGACGAGCAGGGTGGACATGTCGTCGTTGCAGATGTCGACCAGCGGCGAGCGGTCGCTGTCGCAGAAGACCTCAGCGATGCTCGAGCCGTCGAGGCCGATGTGACATCAGAAACGGACGTCGAGGCACTGATCGAGACCACGGTGGACGAGTTCGATGGACTCGATATACTCGTCAACGCTGCGTATCCCCGGAACGACCAGTACGGTCGAAGGTATGAGCAGGTCGATATAGACGACTGGCGAGAGAACGTCAATAATCATCTCGCAGGGTGTTACATTCCGACATTCTATGCAACAAAACAGATGGCCAAACAAGGGAGTGGGAATATAATAAATTTCGGCTCGATTTATGGCGTCCAAGCACCTGACTTCACGGTATACGATGGGACAGGGATGACCAGCCCTGTCGAGTATGCGGCCATCAAAGGTGCGATTATCAATCTAACCCGCTACCTCGCGTCTTATCTCGGCCCGAAAGGCGTTCGCGTCAACGCGGTGAGCCCGGGTGGTGTGTTCGACGAGCAAGATCAGACGTTCGTCGAGGCATACGAACGCCGTACACCTCTCGGTCGGATGGCGACGCCCGAAGACATCGCCAGTGCAGTGGTGTTCCTGGCATCCGACGCAGCGGAGTACATCACTGGGCACAACCTCGTCGTCGACGGTGGCTGGACTATCTCGTGACCTTCGAGAGTCCGAACGATTAACCCTCCGTACGGATTCAATCGAACCAGTTCATGATACGTGACGAACGAGTTGTCGCGGTGATTCCCGCCCGAGGGGGAAGCACGACGGTTCCGCGAAAGAACCTCCGCGACCTCGGTGGAAAACCACTCGTGGCGTGGCCGATCGACGTCGCACGGGAAACCGAGTACGTGGACAGAACACTCGTGACCACGGACGACGCAGAGATCGCGTCCACAGCCCGCGAGTTCGGCGCAGAGGTCGTCGATCGTCCACCAGAACTCGCGACGGACGATGCACTCGTGATCGATGCGCTCCGTCACCTCGTCGAAACGCTGCGCGAGGAAGGCGAGGACGCCGCGTATCTCGTCATGCTCGAACCGACGAGTCCCCTGCGAGCTGTCGAAGACGTCGAGGCCTGCTTAGACCTCCTCGTCGACGAGGCGCAGACACACGACTCCGTCGCGACCTTCACGGAAGCAGAGCTGAGTCCGCACCGCTACTGGGATATCGACGACGGTGTCCCGACACCGTATCACGAGAACGCCGACCCTTGGCTCCCTCGGCAGCAGCAGCCGACTGCGTACGAACTCACGGGAGCGGTCTACGCATTCGAGATCGACGCGCTTCCCGACGACGGGACGTCACTCCTCTTCGACGAGCCCGGGGCAGTGTTGATGCCGCGTGAGCGCTCGGTCGACATCGACACCGAGCTCGACCTCACGTTCGCGAAGGTGCTCGTCGAGGAGGGCATCCACGAACGAAAGAAAGACCCCGATGCAGGAGTCACACCCGGACATGACTGAATCTGTCTGGGACCTGTTCGACCTCGAGGGACGGGTCGCAATCGTCACAGGAGGGTATGGCCAACTCGGGTCACAGATGTGCGACGCGCTCGCCGAGGCAGGCGCGAACGTCGTCGTCGCCGCACGAACGTACGAGAAGTGCGTCGAGAAGGCCGAAGAGCTCTCCGCAGAACACGGCGAGGCGATGGCCGTCGAGGTAGACGTGACCGACGAGGACGCCGTCGAGCGGATGGTCGAGACAGTGGTCGACGAATTCGGTGCAATCGACATCCTCGTGAACAACGCGTACGATGCCCACGGGTACGGCGTCGCGTTCGAGGACCTCACTGTCGATGAGTGGGAACGCACTCTCGAGGGAGTCGTCACGCAGACATTCCTCTGCTCACAGAAGGCACTCCCGTACATCCGTGAGAGCGACCACGGAACCATCGTCAACATCGGGAGCCACTACGGTGTCGTCGCGCCCGACCACCGTGTCTACGGAGATGCGGACATCAACAACCCGCCGACGTATGGCGCGGCGAAGGCCGGCGTCATCCAGTTCACCCGGTGGCTCGCATCCTACCTCGCTGCGGACGGGATTCGCGTCAACTCGATCAGTCCGGGCGGGTTCTACAACGAGGAGATGGAAGACATCGACGACTACACCGAGGTGTTCGTCCCCGAGTACGAACACCGGACGCCGCTTGGACGGATGGGTGACGAGACGGACATGAAGGGAATCATCGTCTACCTCGCGTCGGACGCCAGCAAGTGGATGACCGGGCAGAACCTCGTCCTCGACGGCGGGTGGACGGCGTGGTAGACGACCAACTCGCGCTCGGGATGATCGGCGTTAGCGCGGGTAACGGGCATCCGTACTCGTTCTCGTCGATCGTCAACGGCTACGACGACGCCGGTCTCGCAGAGTCCGAGTGGGACGTCATCTACGACTACGTCCGTGAGAAACACCCCTCCGAAATCGGACTCGACGGCGTCCAAGTCACCCACGCGTGGACGCAGGACGATGCGGAGACGGAGCGACTCTGTGCTGCGGCCGACATTCCCGAACAGCCCGACGAGTTCACCGACATGATCGACGACGTCGATGCAGTCGTCATCGCTCGCGACGACTACGAGACACACGCCAGATTCGCCCGACCCTTCCTCGAGGCGGGGGTCCCGACGTTCGTCGACAAACCCCTGTCGCTCGACACCGACGAACTCGCGTGGATGCGCCCCCACCTCGAAGCCGGTCGACTCATGTCGTGTTCTGGGATGCGCTATGCGCGTGAGCTCGACACCCCACGGGCGAACATCGACGACTACGGGGAGATGACACTCGTTCGTGGGACGGTGATCAAAGACTGGGACCGGTACAGCGTCCACATGCTCGATGCGATCTTCAACGTTATTGATGCAGACCCTGTCGCTGTCCGGGCGGCCGATGCTCCCCATGGTTCGGTCGCTATCGAAACAGATGGCCCGCTCGTGCAAATCGACACGCTCGGTGACGCGGCGATGGCATTCGATGTGGACTTCTATGGGACCGAGAAGACAACACGTCATCCGATTCGAGACAACTTCCGTGCGTTTCGACGGTTACTCTCCGAGTTTATCACACAGGTCGAGACGGGCGAGCCAGCGATTCACCCAGATGAAACCCTGAAGACGATGCGCGTCGCTATCGCGGGACAGCGAGCGATAGAGACGGGTGACCACGTCAAACTCGATAGTATCGAAATCTGAGGTGCGACCAGTAGACCGATTATCCGGGAGACAATACAGCCTACATGGACGTCGTCTTTCTCGGCACAAACAACTACGGCCGCGACATCTACGACTGGCTCTGCGACCGCGACGGAGTTAATGTGCGGGCGATGCTGACGGAGAGCAATCAGCTCGACCTCATCTCGACAATCGGGCCGGATCTCATCGTCGCGGCCGGGTTCACTCATGTCGTCCCGCCGGAGGTCCTTTCGATTCCCGAGAAGGGCTGTCTCAATGTGCATCCAGGGGTTCTCCCTGCGACACGAGGGTTCAACCCAAACGTCTGGAGTATCGTCGACGACCTCCCTGCCGGTGCAACAGTTCACTACATGGACGAAGGTATCGACACCGGAGACGTCATCGCGACACGAGCAGTGGAGACGTCGTTCGCCGACACCGGCAAGGACGTCTATCAGCGAGTCGAGCGAGCATGTGTCGAACTCTTTTGTGAAGTGTGGCCGGAAGTCGAGGCGGGCACCGTCGAATCGAGAGAGCAGGACGAGGCTGGAGAGAACTATTATCGGAAACAGGAGTTCATCGAGCTGTGTGAGCTCGACCCCGACGAACAAGTGCGTGCCGTCGATTTCCTTAATCGCCTGCGCGCGCTCACGTTCCCCCCGTTCGACAACGCGCGCATCGAGATTAACGGTGAGCAGTACTACGTAGATATCGATATCAGAACTGCAGCCGACGGTGAAGACGAGGCCGAAGACACGTACGGAACACTGTCATCTTACTGAAGATAACTCTCAAGACCATTGCTCTACCAGCACGGGACGAAAATGTCCGAGATGAACGCGGTGATGTACCACTACGTGCGGCCGACACCAAATCGCCCTCCGCACGGTTACTATCACCTCTCCCTCGACGATTTTAAACGACAACTCAGCTACTTCGAAGAAGAGTATGGGTTCGTCGATCGCGATTCGTTCATCAACTTCCTCCGCGGTAACCGAGACACACCCGACGGCATCGTCTTGACGTTCGATGACGCGTTGTTCGACCATCACGAGTGGGTCCTTCCGGAACTTCAGCGACGTAATCTGTGGGGGTTGTTTTTCGTGCCGACTGGCCCGTTCGTGAACGACCGCATCCTCCCAGTTCATCGGATTCACGCGCTTGTCGGATCGCTTCCCGCGAATGAACTTCACTATGAACTGGAGTCTGTCTTGGATACGGAGCCATCGATATCCGGCGAGTCGAGAGGCGTCACAGACGCGTACGACGAACAATCTTCAAGCGCTACTGTGAGCGAGTTCAAGCGGCTGTTAAACTTCGTCGTGGCACCCGAAGACGTTCAGGGCGTGCTCGATAGACTGGAGGGTAGACTCACAGACTACGAACCACCGACTGTGTCAGAATACTATCTCTCAGAGACACAACTACTAGAGATGGTGGATGCTGGAATGCTTCTCGGGGCACACTCGGTTACCCATCCAGTGCTCGCACGGCTTGACGAGAAGAGACAGCGGTCAGAAATCGAATCGTCGGTTACCTGGCTGGATAATCTGGTAGGTTCTCAACCCGTGACGACGTTTGCGTATCCATACGGTGGAGAGGATACGTTCACCGATACGACAGTCGGTGCACTCGCCTATGCAGGATGTGAGTACGCGTTCACAACAGAATCAGGTACACTTGCCGGACGTCATCGAGAAGCAGAGATGTTCTCTCTCCCCCGACGTGACTGTAACGAGTTCGACTACGGTAGTGCGACCTTCGAACTTCCTTAGCCCCCTCTGTCCAATCAAGGTATGACAAGTTGCCACGATATGTTGGAGATGAGGCTCAGTCGGGAACGCGATCTCCCTGTCCCACTAGCGAGCTCAAATACGTTCGATTCAGAATAATTTAATTACCGACGAACCATGCCTCATCTAGAGATGGATGAATGAAATGAGTGTCTCGGCTATGTGCACCCACGGGGGCTGTGCTCATGGGTAGCACAGACATCCGCGAGAGATTTTCAGTCGAATTATTTCCGACTGGAATCATCACGATCGCCGTGACAGTAGGAAGCGCACTTCTATTCGACACGGTAGTCTCGTGGGCGCTTGCTGCTGTACTAAGTGTCTTCATCCAACCGTTCGCGTTCCTCGTCACCCTCGGAGTGGTAGCCATTGGAGCTCACGCGCGATGGGGACTCTCGTTTGGTGTACTTTTGTCTGGAATAATCGCTGGTGACTGGTCCGGTGGTGTTGCAAGCGGGCTCGCCGTGTTCATCGCAGCAGTCGTGGGCAGTCAACTGTGGGTTTCCGACCACGAGAACTTAGTCTGGTATCGCTGGCTCACCCATTACGGGTTCGTCGCACTCGTCTCGACGCTTACACTCGCTGCAGCCACTGCCTGGCTTGCTGACGCGTTTAATATCGCGCAGTTCTCAATCGTGGTCAGCCAGTCGTTCACTGCAAATCTGGTTTTCGCATTACTCGGGGCCCCAGTCGCGTGGGCAGTCGCTGATATCGGGAGGCGGTGGGGAGAGTTGAGACCTCCGCGTGCAATCTCGATGAGCGAGCGGCTCCTCGTATTGGGCATCCTCTCGCTATGGATCATCGGCGGATATGTCGGGAGCTTTTTATATCAAGCAGCCTATACAGTCCCCATTGAACTGTTCGGCCGGCGTCTCGGCGATTCCGTAGAGGGTGTCGTCAGGCTCGGTGGCCCCCAGGGGCAGTACGCAGTGTTCCTTCTGGGGCTTATCGCACTCGTTGCACTGTTTACTGCACTTCGATTCGAACTGGATTCTTCTAACTAGCTTAACAGCGTCCTTACCACGCACAGACTCACTCCTCATCGGTGGTCCGGGTACGCACTGGCTAACAACGCTTATTTACTAAATCAAAACTATGTTACTAGCAAGTATGGAGTTGACGAGGCGAGACGCCTTACTCGCGCTCGCCAGCGGGGGAATTGTCGCATCGATGGTACTTAGTTCCGACACGCTGGACGAAGAACTTTCAGATACGGATATCGACACGCTTGTTCAGCTAGCGGAGGTGTTGTATCCGTCAGTCGTCGAACCCTCACGAGAGTTTATCAAAGCGTACGTTGTCGGACGGTACCGTTCAGATGGTGAGCGACTTGCCAATCTAAAATCCGCGCTACGGGTCGTACAGCGGACGAGTAGACGGGAGACTGGGAAGCCGCTCGGTGCTCTTGATATCGACACTCGCGATAAGGTTCTAAGAGCCACGGGCGGAGATCGTGCGTACCCTGACCCGAGCGGCACCGACGCACAGCGGGTTCGGTACTATATAATAAACGACCTCCTCTATGCGTTCTACACCACACCAAAAGGTGGGAGACTTGTTGGTAATCGAAACCCGAAGGGATACCCCGGGGGAGTCGAAGTGTACCAACAGGAACCGGATACCTGATAGCCGATACAAAGTTACGGTCAGGTCTTCTCTGTGAGGTCGTGTTCGAACCGATCGCCGACGTCGAAACCGCATTCCGTCACGAGCGCGCTCGCCGGCCGTTCGCTCCTCTCGATTTCGATGCGAGTGAGTTCGACGACGCCTTCCCACGCACCCACCCCGAGTGCGTCTCCATCGACATAGCGGATCGTGCCGGGTCTGACGAACGTCGGTTCATCCGATGGCGGGTTCGCCGCCCAGATCGTCACCCGCTGGCCGTCGAGGAAGCTGAACGCTCCGGGGTACGGGTGTGACTGCCCGCGAATCCAGTCGTAGATCTCTCGCGGTGTCTTCGTCCAGTCGATCCGTCCGTGTTCCGGCCGCCGCCGCGGCCACCACGTCGCCTCGTCTTCGTCCTGCGGCGTCCGTGGAACCTCGCACGCGGCGAGTCGCGGATACACCTCCCGGACGAGCGTTCGACCGGCATCGACGACCTTCTCGTACAGCGAGGCTGCGTCGTCGCGCTCGTCGATCGGAATCGACACCTGTCCCGCGATATCGCCCGCGTCTGCCGCCTCGACGAGGTGGAACATCGTGAGTGCCGTCTCGTCCAGCCCCTTGATGAGACTCCACGCGATGGGGGCGCGGCCTCGTCCGCGGGGGAGTGGCGCAGGGTGCATCCCGAACGCGGCGACGGAGGGGATATCGAGAATCCGCGCTTCGACGAGTCGCGACCAGCCGACGACGAACAGGAGGTCAGGGTCGTAGTCGGTGAGGCGGTCGACCCACTCGTCGGTGTTGAGCGACTCGACGCGGTGAAGGTCGACGTCACGCTCCGCGGCGAACCCCGCGAAGTCCGTCTGGTCGGCGATTCGGTCCAGTTCCGGTCGAGTGAGGACTGCCTGGAGGTCCGCACCCGCTCGATCGAGTTCCTCCAGACAGGCCAGCCCGAGGTCGTTGTGGCTCACGAAGACCGTTCGCATACCTGGAAGAGTGCGTAGTGCAGTGGTATAGTGTTGCTCGCCTGTTGCCGAGGGGACTCCTTGGGCGTGTCAGCCTGACCGAACCCCCGCGATAAATATACTTATTATTCAAAATATAAAATCGTGCGAGCAGTCTGCCGCCGACCGAAATCAGAACGTCAGGCGCTTCCGCACGAGACGCTCGTCGAGGTCGACCGTGGCGAGGCGGTCGACGATGCGCTCGCCAGCCCCACCGTAGTCGTAGGGGCTCTCACACGTCGCCGCGCGCTGACGCAGCGCGTCGTCGGTCAGGCAGCGTTCGACGGCCTCTCGTACAGCGTCCGCCTCGTGACTCACCGAGACGACGTTCTCCGCCCGCTGTCGGCCTGACTGACGCGGCCCGACGTCGACGACCGGGAGGCCGAACGACGGCGCTTCGATGATCCCGCTGCTGGAGTTGCCGACCATCACGTCCGCGGCGGCCATCACACCCAGAAAGTCACGTCGGGGGAGGCTCCGCGTGGTCATCGCACGCGCGCCGAGCGGGTGCGACTCGATGGCCTCGATGGCGCGTTGGCCACCGGCATCCGAGTTCGGATACACGAGCACCACCTGGAGTTCGTCGAACGTCTCGAGCGCGTCGAGCGTGGCCCGCATCTGGTCGCCCGCTGCCTCGGCCTCCGTCGTGACGGGGTGCTGGACGACGAGTGCCAGCGGTCGCGCGGTGTCGAGTCCGTATCGCTCTCGGACCGCCTCCGGAGACGTGTACTCTCCCGCCAGGATGTCGTCGAGCCCGGGTGCGCCCACCGTCGTGACTCGCCACGGTTCTTCACCGAGTTGTTCGATGCGCGCGGCGCTCTGCTCGGAGACCGGGAAGTGCAGGTGAGCGAACTTCGTCAGCGCGTGTCGAATACTGTCGTCGATGATGGCGCCGTCCATCGAGTCACCGCCGTGGACGTGCGCGATGGGAATGTTCATGTGCGCGGCCGCGACACCCGCGGCGAACGCCTCGTCGCGGTCGCCGAGGACGAGCACGACGTCGGGATCGAGCCGACCGAACGACTCGGCCAGTCCCGAGAGGCCGAGGCCGAGTGACTTCGCCATCGTCAACCCCGAGTCACCGTCGACCTGCATGTGGACGCGCTCGTCGACGGTGAAGCCGTCCGCTTCGACCTCGTCGACGGTCATCCCGTGACGTGGCGAGAGGTGCATCCCGGTGACGACCGTGAGCAGTTCGAGTTCGGGGTGCGCGTCGATACCCCGCATCGACGATTCGAGAAGGCCGTACTCGGCGCGGGTGCCCGTGACGACGGCGATACGTCGTGGTGGTGCCATTAGGGCACCTCCAGCCGTTCAGTGACGACCTCGAACGCCTCCGCGGCCGCGAACCCGGCTTCCGTCCCGCGAGTCTGTGCGCGCGCGCGGAGCGCCTCGGCGGAGCGCGGATGTGGGTACGACCGTGTCTCGGTCTCGTACGCGCCGAACGCCTCGATCTTCCTGTCGAGGACGCCGCTCACGTCGACGTACGCCGAAGGGTTGAACTGCGGCGTCGACCCACCGGTCCACTCCGTCGAGGACGGTGTCTCGTACGCCAACACTCGCGTGACGCCCGAACCGGGCCGCGTCGCGACGACCGTCGACTCGTGGACGGCGACGTGGTCCCGATTCACCTCGTTTCGCGCGTGCGTGTACACGATGTCCGGGGCGACCTCGTCCACGACGGACTCGATGACGGCGTTGACCTCTACGTGCGGTACGTCGTCGAGACGCATGTCGGGGAGGTCACCGAAGTGGACGTCGGTCGCCGCGAGCGTCTCGGCACACGCCCGTGCCTCCCGGCGTTTCGTCTCGATGAGCGACTCGTCGTCGTACTGCGCCGTCGTCCCCTCGGTGACGATGAGGAGGTGCACCTCGTCGCCCGCGTCGGCGTGTCGGGCGAGCGTCCCTCCCGGACCGAGTACCTCGTCGTCGGGGTGCGCGCCGACCGCGAGGACCGTCCGGTCGCTCACCGGTCCCACCCCTCGACGGTGTCGGCGGTGACCGGGTCGCCGGCTTCGAGCGTCGTCGCCGTGCGGTGTCCGACGAGCGCGTCCAGTTCGCCCGGTGCGAGACCGTCGGCCGGCCGCACGACCGAGACGTTCGAGCGGTCGAAGTGCTCGCCGCGCTCGATCGTGGTCGTCGCGTGGAGGCTCTTGCGGATGACGTCGCGGTTCGCGGTCTCCGTCTCTGTCGGCCGTTTCTCCGGACGACCGAGCGCGGTTGTCGCGTCCCGGACAAGCGACACGGCCCGCGCGAGTTCGTCCGGTTCGAGCGACGCGGCGTGGTCGGGGCCCGGAAGCGTCTTGTCGAGCGTGAAGTGTTTCTCGACGAGGCGCGCGCCGGCCGCGACTGCCAGTGCGGGCGTTTCGACCGCCGTCGTGTGGTCGGAGTATCCCACCGGGACGTCGAACGCCTCGTCCATCGTCTGCATCGCGCGGAGGTTCACGTCTTCGAGCGGGGCCGGATACGCCGACGTACAGTGAAACAGCGCGACCGGTGGCGACCCCGCCTCGCGGACGGTGTCGAGTGCGCTCTGCACCTCTTCGAGCGTTCCCATGCCCGTGCTGATGAGCAGCGGTCGGCCGAACCCGGCGACGTGTCGCAACAGCGGGACGTTGTCGAGTTCGCCCGACCCGAGTTTGATTGCGGGCAGGTCCAAATCGTCAAGCAGGTCGGCGCTCTCGGGGTCGAACGGCGTCGAGAGGAACTGGATACCGCGGTCGGCGCAGTACTCGATGAGTTCGTCGTGTGCCGTCGGCGGGAGTTCGAGTCGCCGGAGCATCTCGTACTGCGAGTCGGCCTCGTCGGTCTCCTCTTGGTACTCGGCTTTGGGCGCGTCCGGCGAGACCAGTCGGTCCGCAGCGAACGTCTGGAACTTGACCGCATCGGCACCGGCGTCGGCCGCTGCATCGACGAGTTCACGAGCCTGCGCCAGATCGCCGTCGTGGTTGACGCCCGCTTCCGCGATGAAGTACGCTCCGTTACTCGGGAGGAAACCGTCGAGGGTCCCGACGCTGTCGGCCTCGCCGACACCGGTTTCAGTCATGTGAGAACCACGGCCGCTCTGTCAGTTAGTCGTTCCGACAGCGTATCGAAACGTCAGCCTGGGCACCGCAGCGACGCGCGCGACCGTCGAGTGGCCCTTCAGCCACCGTCACCGCTGTTCGTCGAGCGCGGCCGACAGCGTGGTCACGACGCGCTCGACCGCCGGTTCGGAGAGGTTCGGATGCATCGGAAGCGACAGCACCCGCGAGGAGAGGTCCTCAGTCACCGGCAGCGTCCCCGGCTCACAGTCGTGTTCGGTTCGGTAGTACGTCGAGAGGTGGGCCGGGTCGAAATACACCTTCGAGGCGATGTCGTGTTCGGCCAGCCGTTCTGCGACCGCGTCGCGGTCGACCCACGGGGCGAACCGGACCGTGTACAGCTGGTAGACGTGGCGTTCGTCACCCGCGCCGTCGGCCGGCGGCGTCACGCCGTCGACTGCCGCGAGACGCTCGGTGTACGCGTGGGCGACGGCACGACGTCGAGCGACGAGGTCTTCGATCCGGTCGAGCTGGGCGACGCCGAGCGCGGCCACGATGTCGGGCATCCGGTAGTTCGACCCGAGCGTGGTGTACTCGCCGCCGCCGGTCGAGCCGAAGTAGTCCCCCGAGACGCGGCCGTGCGACCGGAGCAGGCCGACGCGCTCGGCGAGTTCGTCGTCGTCCGTGACGACTGCACCGCCCTCACCGGTCGCGACGATCTTGTTCTGACAGAAGCTCAACATTCCCACGTCGCCAATGGTTCCCACGTACTCACCGGCCGCCCGCGCACCTTGCGCCTCGGCGGCGTCCTCGATGAGGGTGAGGTCGTGGTCGTCGACGAGCCGCGCGAGCTCGTGGATTCGACACGCCCGCCCCGCGTAGTGGACGGGGACGATCGCCGCGGTGTCGGCGGTGAGTCGGGCTTCGACCGAGTCGGGGTCGAGACCGTACCGTTCGGGCTCGATGTCGGCGAACACGGGTGTCGCACCGGTGGCGACGACGGCGTTCGCCGTCGAGATGAAGGTGAACGACGGCACGATGACCTCGTCGCCGTGGCCGATACCACACGCTTCGAGCGCAGCGGTGAGTGCCGTGGTTCCGGAGTTGCAGACGACGGCGTGTTGGACGCCGAGCGACGACTCCAGGCCGTGCTCGAACTCGTCGACGTACGGTCCGTTCGCCCAGTACCCACCGCGGGTGATGGAGTCGACGGCGTTCTGTATCTCGGCTCGATCCCAGTCGATCTCGAAGAGCGGGATCGGCGACGGAGTCCCGTTGCTCACCTGGGGAGAGATGTTGTCGCTCATCGAACGTTACAGGCCGGAGAGCAGTTCAGCGACCTCGTCACGGGAGAGGTGAGTCGCGCGGTCGGAGCGGTACGGGGTCTCGAGTTCTGCACCGCCATCTGAGACCAGTTCGTTCCCGGCCTCGGACTGCGGTGGGATGAGGAACGAGTCCTCGAGTTCGATCGCACTTCGTGCCTCCGTCTCGGTGAGCAACCGTTCGTGGAGTCGCTCTCCCGGTCGCATGCCGATGAGGTCGATATCGATGTCTGCCGAACCGGGTTCAGCGGGCGCTGTGGTCTCTATCATCGCGTCCGCGAGGTCCATGATTCGAACCGACTCCATCTTCGGCACGAGCATCTCACCACCGGACAGCGTATCGAGTGAGTCGACGATGAACTCGGCTGCTTCCGACGGGGTGAACATGAAGCGAGTCATGTCAGAGTGGGTCACGGTCACCGGGCCGCCGTCTGCGATCTGTTTCTCGAAGATGCGGACGACGGACCCGCTGCTGCCGAGGACGTTGCCGAGTCGGACGCCGCCGAAGACGACATCGTCAGTCTCGCGGTCGGCCGCCATGAGCAGGCGCTCGGCGAGCATCTTCGTCGCACCCATCGTCGACGTCGGCTGTGCGGCCTTGTCGGTGCTCACGCCGAGCACGCGCGTGACTCCCGTTGCTCGGGCCGCGTCGATCACGTTCTGCGTGGCGAGGGCGTTCGTCTTGATCGCCTCGTACGGGTTCTGTTCGCTGACCGGGACGTGTTTCAGAGCGGCCGCGTGAACCACACAGTCGACGTCGGCGAACGCCTGTTCGAGTGCCTCCTGATCACGGACGTCGCCGAGAACGAACGTGAGACGGTCGGAGTACTCCTTGAGGTCCTGTTCCGCGTTGAACAGCCCCCGTTCGTCGTGATCGAAGACGTAGACCTGCTCGACATCGCGGCGCGTAAGAAACTCATCGACGATAGCAGAACCGAGTGAGCCACACCCTCCTGTCACTAATACGCGCTCCTCGTGTTGCATTTCCTTCACCTAGATAGTAATCACATAAATACGTTTTCTAGTCGCTGGAAATTCGAATCAGCTGACTGATTACAAAATTTTATTATATGATTCTAACCGGACATCTGGACACGATACTATTCAGAAGGCCAAAATTACATCCTGGGAACGATATCGACTCCGCTGTTCATAGACGAATTACAGCGGATAAGACGGTTCAATCTATTTGGAGGCCGCTTCAAGTAAGACGACTTTCTCCCGTGTTCCTACATCGATAGTTTTCCTCGTCATCAAAGACGTCGCGTTTTATTATAAATTGTGGAGAGTGTCGTAGAACTAGACGGTCGCGCTCGACGCTGTCTGAATCAACAACCGTGACAAATTCAACAACAGCAGTCGTCTTACGACGACAACACGAGTGGCTCATACCAGTCTCGATTCGCCTGGTACCATTCGATGAATTTCGTTACGCCCTCCGAAATCGTGTGGTTAGGGTCGTATCCAATGAGCTTGGCGGCTTTTGTGATATCGGCATGCGTATGATCAGCGTCAGCCGCGTATCGGTCGGCATATTCCAGTTCAAGCTCTGGGTCAATCTGGTCACGAATCTCGGTCGCGAGGTCACGAATCGCGATATTATCCGCAGATCCGATATTGAGCGCTTCCCCATCGGCGCAATCAGTCGAGAGTAAGGAGACGTTAGCATCTACGATGTCGTCGACGAAGGTGAAGTCACGAGTTTGAGTTCCGTCACCATAAACGACTGGTGGGTCCCCATTTGTGCATCGCGAAACGAAGTTCGAGATTGCCATGTTGGGGCGCATCCGCGGACCGTAGACAGTAAAGTAGCGGAGTGCGACCGTAGGAAGGTCGTATACTTGATGATACGAGCAAAGGTATCGCTCTGCGGCCAATTTTGACGCGCCGTACGGGCTCACCGGTAGAGTGGGGTCGGTCTCGCCAAACGGGAGGTACTCTTCGCGTCCACCGTAAACAGACGACGACGACGCCATCACCATACGTTCAATCCCCCACTCTCGTGCGGAATCGAGAATATTTAGAGTTCCATCGACGTTTACCTCGTTGTACACACGGGGCTCCGCAACGGAATCTCGGACGCCAGCTCGGCCAGCTTGATGATAGACGTAGTCTGCTGTCTTTACAAGCTGGCTTACCAGCGAGGAATCGCGAATGTCACCCTCAACGAACTCGTAAGCACCATCTGTCTCGGCTGCGAGACGCTCGCATTGGTCAATTGTGTGTCGCTTGATGTCGAGGTCGTAGTACGGATGCATTTCGTCCAAAGCGACGACACTGTACCCTTCGGATATGAATCGTGCCGAGAGGTGCCCACCGATGAACCCCGCTCCCCCGGTCACTAAGATTTCCATATCTGTTAGGGGACTCGCCTACGATGATATATCCTCTGGAATATCACAAAAGCAAAGTCGTATTTGCCCACGTTCGGGAAGAATCCAATTCTCAGACGGCTGTAGTATCACCGACTATTTCGTCACTCAGAGGACTTCTGAATCGAGATGCTCAGCCAACCGAAGCGCTGTTGCTGCGATCGTGAGCGTTGGCTGGGTCGCTCCAATCGTGACGAAGGTGCTTGCACCGGAGACATACAGGTTCTCCACGTCGTGAGTCCGGAGATTTGGGTTGACCACACTTTCCGAGGGGTCAGTTCCCATTCGTGTCGTTCCAGACGAATGACCAGCGCCATCCCAAAAGCTGACGCGTTCGACCGCTTCCACCGTTGCGTCAAGGGTGTCGACGATTTCTTCGATCACATCGAACGCACGCTCGGCAGTTCGCTTACTATACGAACCGGGGCTCCACGAGACATCAGGAACGGGATCTCCGAAGGCATCTGTCTGGTCGTCGTTCAGTGTCACACGGTTATTCGGGTCCGGTAGCGGTTCAATTTCGGCAGAGATACCGAAGTAGTTACCATAGTGGTCTCGAACGGAATCTAATAGCTCATCCCCCCAGATTACTGGTTGATTGTTCTTTAACGGTTCAGCTAGCGTTGATCGACTTGGGTCGGCGAGCACGTTTGAGAGGTCAGCCAGTGTCCCACGCTGTTGCAATGCGATGTCGAGGACTTTCGGACCTGCTTCGTTCTCGAACTCCAGTTTGAACGACCCAGGAGGAGGACCCTCTGGTTCGTAGAACTGATACGACTCGGTGGTTCCGAATCCAATTCGATGTTGACCAGTCGATTGGGCCAGTCGCCCGATGACACCGACATATGGGTGCTCCATGAAGTACCGCCCTACCGCCCCGGATGAATTGGCTAATCCGTTGGGGAAGGCGTCAGAGCGAGACAAGAGGAGGAGACGTGCGTTTTCGACGGCCCCTGCTGCGAGGACGAACTGTCGGGCTTCCTGTCGATAGAGATCACCTTCTGGTGTCTGATAGAGCGCGGCTGTGACTCGGTTGGCACTTGAGTCGTACTCAAGTCGGCGAACGGCTGCCTGGTCGATTAGTCGAGCCCCTTCGTCCTGTGCCTTCTCTACGTGTACGTCCGCGCTATACTTCGCACCCGACGGACAGACCGGCGAGCAGGTTCCGTATCCGACACAGGAAGACCGCCCATCGTACCCTCTCGAATTCCGTGCGTTCGGAACTGAGTGTGTCTCGATACCGAGTTTTTCACAAGCCTCAACGAACAGCTCGTCGGAGTAGCTCGGGGGGAAGGGTTCCATCGGATACGGCTCTTCGTGTCGAGGTGTTACCGGGTTATCATCGGTACCTGCAACACCGAGCTCTCGTTCGGCGAGTGCGTAGTACGGCTCAAGGTCGTCATAGCTGAGTGGCCAGTCTGATGCGACACCGTACCGCGTCTCCATCTCGAAATCCTTCTCCGGGAATCGTTCAACCCGTCCCCCCCAGTGTAAAGTCGATCCCCCGACACCTTTCACTCGCTTCGTGTTCAAGGTGTAGCGTTCGCGTCCACTCGAGGAGAACGCGTCACGCTCCTCATCAACATCCCACACAGACCGCCTTTCCCCACCGGGGCGGAGAAACCTCTCCATTCTCTCGGGACGGTCAGTCGACTCGAACGACTTCCCTGCCTCGAGCAGGATTACGCTGTGACCACGTTGGGATAGAGAGTGTGCAACGAGAGCCCCCGCAGGACCCGCACCGATGATACAGACATCCGCTTTAGACGAAGGCGTTCGAGTAGTCTCTGTCAATTTATTTACACCGCCTGGATTCAGTGAAGAGTTCATAAACGGTCGGTTCAATCCATCTCAAAGAACACGAGGCGCCAACCTCACGGGATACGACGGAAGAGACATACTCGTTCGTAGATTTCAGAGACGACACGTATGTCATGAGTATTCGTGTATAGCATAGCCAAGCAAAAGTCCTTGTTGGATGGAAGCCACTCGGTTCGTATATAATTCATCTGAATTAGACCGACCCTCGCAGGGCAACAACCGTGACACTTCCGACAAGTGCACCGAAACCAGCCCCTGACTGGTGGACAGGTGTTGCAGGTGACCCAGTAAATAAATCCAGTGCGATTACGAGACCGACGACGAACAAGAGGGTGATAACCATCAGGGGACTCGGTGTGAAACTGTTGCCGCTTACAAAATCACGAGATGAACAGGTCTGTTGGCCGAGAGGTGATCTCACCTGACTCCAAAGTGTAAATATACCAATTGTTAATGTTGTTCCGAGAAATGCGAATCCAACTGTGGAGGCACCATAGCCGTGTGTGGTCATCCCAAAGAGATCAAACGCATACGACCCAACGATGGGAGATACCAAAACGAGTTCCCAATAGATAACAGTAAACCAACTACGTAATCCTATCGTGGCGAGGAACAGGAGCAGTACCCAAGCAGCCAGCATAATGAGGACGACGTTACCGATGACGTGGGTATGGTACCCTGACGGGTCGTGAACTAACGCGTGCGCAACGCGGGTGAGTTCGTGCCAGGCCCACGCGTACGGAGTGAACGGCTCTGGTGCGAGCCGACGCACCGGGATCGTCTGCGCGACAGTGTATCTCACGTATTTGAGTCGCATCCACGTGTCGAACATCGGTTGGACGAGAAAGTGAACGGTGAGTAGGAGAATGGGGACAGACACGATGGTCGCCGCCTCCCGCCACGTCGGCCGAGGGAGCCCACCGACGACACGCACGTCGGGCCGGTACGCCCCATCATCACGCATCTTCGGCTGCCGCGAACCCGGTCGAGGGCGGTCATGTCGGCTGCTCATGGCTGCCCGCCTCTCAATCGAGAGATGTCTCTCGCGCACGTGGAGTGCGTCCCTCCGCCTGACATTGATACCGATACTTTCGACGAACCGTATTTACAACAATCGGGCCAGAAATCAAATCAGATATTTAGTGACTACAAAACATCGCCGCCCCCTATCACAGCCTCGTTGCCACGTTCACGCGCGATATGAGACCCACTGTGACTGTCGTTTCGATACTATTTCCGATAAAATGGATAGCGGCTGGAGACAGCACGAACGGCCGTGCACGGCCGAGTCCATCGAGACGACTGCTTATGACGATTCAGCCACAGAGGAACAGACAGTGACCGTCAGACGCCCTCACTCTCCACGACGTTCTCCGGCCAGCCAGCCACGATGCACCGAAACGATTGGCCCTCCCTGTCGTCGGCGTCCTCCGTTCACCAGCGAACACCACACCGGGGGCGACCCACGATGAGCGACTCCGACCGAGACCCCGTCCTGTATCCGAACGCGGACGGCGCTCGCCCGCGTCGGGACGTCTCCCGACGACGACTGCTCGCGGGGTCTGTCGCCGCGGGCGCAGCAGCCACGGCCGGCTGTACGGGGAACAGAACGGGCGATAGCGCCGACGAGCGCACCCGCCCGTCCGTCTTCGTCTTCAACACCGGCGACAGTACCGTCAGCGTCATCGACCCGACGACGGACGAGGTCCTCACTACTCAGCACCTCGGACTCACGTCGTCGTTCCCCTCGAACCAGTACACTCCCGCGCTGACCGACAGTCCCGAAGACACGCTCTGGCTCAACGTCGGCCGGGGGGTTCGCGGCCTCGGGGCCGGGTCGCTCGCCGAGCGGGTCGCCGTCGAGACCGGGTCGGGGGCGAACTGGCTCGAGCAGACCCCGGACGGGACCACACTCGTCGTCAGTGCGCGCGAGCCCGCGCACAGACAAATCCGTCTCGACGCCGACCCCTCCTCGGAGACGTTCGGTGAGGTCACGGCCGAACTCGACCGCCGGAGTGAGGGCGGAACCGGGGACAACGACGGTCCGGGACCGTGTGACGTGACGATCCATCCAGATGGACAGTACGCGTACGTCCCGGACCTCTTCGGCGACACGCTCACCGTCCTCGACATCGAGGCGTTCGAAATCGTCACACAGGTCGACGTCGAACCGGTCGCTGGTGGGTACGCCCGACCCTGGATGGCGACGGTCGCGCCCGACGGCGAGACACTCCTCGTCGAGCACAACGAGGGCGCGACTGGGACAGAGAGCATCTGGGATTTGTCGGACCCGGCCGCTCCTGACGAACGCGTCCGCCTCACGAGCGACGATGACCTCGGAGAGGGTCCACTGACGAACGAAATCGGCCCGGATTCTGAGACGGGCTACGTGTTCACCCCGGGAACGAACGATGTCACTGTCGTCGACCTCGTCGAGGGGTCAGTGCGCGAGCGGCTCGACCTCGGCGGGTCGGCGTTCGTCGGCACCTGGGACCCCGCTCACGAGAAGCTGTACGTCCCGGTGCAGACGAACGACGAGGTGGCCGTCGTCGACCACGCGTCGGGAGAGATCACGGCGAAGATTCCCGTCGGGGCGCGTCCGTACGGAGCGACGGCCGCGAACGTCCGGCCACAGTTCGAGACGTCGAACGACATCGTCACCGCGCTCGCCACCATGGGCGTGTCGTTCCGCGAGACCGAGACCACGTACTGTATCGGTAACTGCGCGTGCGGACACCGGCTTTAGTAGCTCGGCGGTGACCGAGATACTAGCGGACGTCGTGCGGCGGTTTATGTGTCTCAGGCCCCTGACTCGGGTAATGACTCGCTCGGGGGCCCATGTGGGAAACGGACAGCTGACGGACCCGGTCGGGAAATCGTCGGACGCCAGCGCGAACACTACCACCTCGCCAGCGATCGTCGTCGACGGGGTCACGAAGCGGTTCGGAAGTGCCCCGGACACGGTCACTGCGGTCGATTCTGTCTCTCTCTCCATCGAGCGCGGTTCCGTGGTCGGCCTGTTGGGCCCGAACGGTGCCGGGAAGACCACGCTCATCAAGTGCATCCTCGGGATGATCCTCCCCGACGAGGGGCGGGTCTCGGTCCACGGCCACGACGTGTACGACGAGCCGCGGACGGCGTACGCCCACGTCGACGCGATGCTCGAAGGCGCGCGCAACGACTACTGGCGGCTGACCGTCCGCGAGAACCTCCGGTACTTCGCAACTATCAGCGGCGTCGACCCCGACTCCATCAGCGCGCGACACGACCGGCTGCTCGACCAGCTCGACCTCGCCGACAAGGCGGACACTCCGGTGCGGAAGCTCTCCCGGGGGATGAAACAGAAGGTGTCGCTCGCGTCCGTGCTCGCGACGGAGTCCGACATCGTCTTCCTCGACGAGCCGACCCTCGGGTTGGACGTCGAGAGTTCGCTCACGCTCCGCCGTGAACTCCGCCGAATCGTCGACGAGCGCGACCTCACGGTCGTCCTCTGCAGTCACGACATGGACGTCATCGAGGACGTCTGTGACCGCGTCGTCATCATGCGAGACGGACGGGTCATCGCGGACGACAGCGTGTCGAACCTGCTCCACCGGTCGGGGACGCAGACGTACCGCATCACCAGTTCGGACCTCAACGACGCGACACTCACCGCTCTCGAAGCGCGGTTCGAGGTCGTCGGCGTCGACCGACTCGATAGCCGGGCGCACGTCGACGTCCGCGTCGATAGCGACGGCTTCTACCGCCTCGTCGACACCCTCCGTGACCACGACGTGACCCTCGATTCGGTCACCACTGTCGCTCGCGACCTCGAATCGGTGTTCGTCGAGCTCACCGGTGGACCGGACACGGAACGCTCCGGGAGACCACACCAGTGACCTCGCGCGAGTCGCGTGCGGCCGTCGACGGCGAGGCTGCTGGCACCACCGACGGGGCAGTCGGGACGGTCGGCGAGACGCCGCGCTCGGCGGGATACTGGCATCTCACCCGTGCCGTCCTCTACCGCGAGTACCTCATCTTCGTGCGCTACCCCGCGAACGCCGTCGGTGGCATCGTCATCTCGCTGTTCTTCTTCGGCCTCCTCTTTTACGGCGGGCGGATGGTCGCCGGGCAGGCGCTGACAGACTCACTCGAGGGGATCATCGTCGGCTACTTCCTGTGGACGCTCTCTGTCGGCGCGTACAGCGCCATCTCGAACGACATCGCGAGCGAGGTGCAGTGGGGCACGCTGGAGCGACATCTCATGACCCCGTTCGGGTTCGCGCCCGTCGTCCTCCTCAAGGGTGTGGCGAAGGTGGTCCGGACGTTCATCACCTCGAGTGTCATCCTCGCGGCGATGCTTCTCATCAGCGGCACCACGCTCGAGTTGAACGTCGTGACCGTGGTCCCCGTGGCTGTGTTGGCCATCGTCTCGGTGCTCGGCCTCGGTCTCGCCGCGGGCGGCGTCTCGATTCTTTACAAGCGCATCGGAAACTGGCTCAACCTGCTTCAGTTCGGCTTCATCGTCCTCATCTCCGCGCCCGCGTTCGACCTCGGTTGGACCCGGTTCCTCCCGCTCGCACAGGGCAGTGCCCTGCTTCAGCGGGCGATGGTGGACGGCACACGCCTCTGGGAGTTCCCGCTGACAGACCTCGCGGTCCTGCTCGTCGTGGCCGTGGCCTACATGCTACTGGGATACGTGGTGTTCCAGGTCGCGACCCGCCGAGCACGCCGGCTGGGCGTCCTGGGTGATTACTGAGTGAACGCCGTCCTCGCCGTCAGCGTTCGATTTCGACGTCGGGATTGACCTCGATTCGGTCGACAGCGAACGTCTCCGCACCGACCCAGTCGTTGCGCCGATGCGTGTAGTGGTTCAGATGGACGACGTCCTTCGTCTGCTCCAGGTGATACTGTCCACCTCGCCTACCGAGGAGTGGGACGGTCCCGTCGCGGTCGGGGAACCGTTTGTCGACGATGAGGAGTCGTTTGTCTGCTTGGTCTTCGACGGGGACTTTGACGAGGTCACCGGGAACCAGGGTGGTGATGTCTTGCATGGGTGGTGTCACTCCGTGATGTACACCCGCGCGTTCGTGCCCGCACTCGGCGGCCAGTGGCCCGAGTGCTGCCGCTATCGCTGTCACTGTCGAACAGGTCGAGCGACTGTGGAGGGACGGGTGGCACGTTGCAGGGGGCGGTATCCGCTTCGTCTTCGAGCCTTGTAAATCTGACAGCGTCTTGTCGAGTCGAACGGCGAGGTTCTCCGACCGGCAAGCAACAGGTAGCAGAACGAATCGCCGGGTGCTCGACTCGCTGTACTAATCACGCATCCGACCGGAACGTTCCACTCTGACTGTGGAAGAGCTGAGAAGTGGGTTGGGGCAGATTTGAACTGCCGGCCTCCTCCATGTCAAGGAGGTGTCATAACCAGACTAGACCACCAACCCGTCTGGCTGCGTGCAGCGTTCGTCTCGAACGCATTACTCCGTATCCGGGGGACCTAATTAAGGGTTGCGAAGTCAGGAGTCGGCAAGCGATTCCGGAGAGTTCGAGCGGGCTGTCCCGATGCCGTCAGGCGGTCTCGGACTCGGTCTCGCTGGCGGTGTTCCCGTTCTCGTCCGTGGCCGTGATGGTCACCTCGTACACCCCGCCAGGAGTACACTTCGACGGCCCGGTGTAGCTGCCGAAGGTGACAGTCTCCACGCCCGCGGCGGCTCCCCCGTTCACGTCGGGCGTGAGGGTCCGGACGCCACACGCACCGTTGACGTCCTCGATGCGGAGTTCGACCGTGTCGAGGTCGCCGTTCTCGTCGGCGACGTCCCAGTCGACCGTGACGTCGTCCTGGTACTTCGTGTTCGGACCGGGCTGGGTGTCGTACCGGTCGACGTCGAGGGAGTCGACGTCCGCCTCCGGCGACTCGTCGCCGTCCTCGTCGCTTGGCGGTACCGGCGTCGCGGTGGTCGGTGTCGGTCCGGAGCCCGGAGTGGGGGTCGAGGTGGCCGGCGTCGGCGTCGGCGTCGCCGTCGAGGTGAGAGTCCCACCCGCGACGGCCCCACCCTCGATCGCGATCTCGTTCACGGAGAGGTGCAGATACGTCAACTCGGGTGCGAGCACCTCGTCGGCGGTGACGGTGATGGTCAGTCCGTCGAGGTCGTCGTCGTAGTTCACCTCCGTCGACTGCTTGACGACGGCCGGGCCGCCGACGATGGCGCCGTCGACGACGAAGTTACCCGTCCCGAGGCAGGTGTCGGCGTAGCTCCCGTCGGCGAGTGCACACTGTGTCTGTGACGTCGGCATCGCGTCGTTGATGCCGGGGGCGTCTGCCTGGCGCGGCGCGTAGATGACACCCTCGAAGTACGCCCCGCCGTTGACCATCGCCACCTGCATGGCCGAGGTGCCGTAGATGACCAGTCGGTCGGCGTCCATGTCGGTATCAGTACCGGGGCTGCGCGGTGCGACGTACACGTTCCCTCCCTTGATGGTGAGGTCGCCGGTCGTGAACACCCGCAGTCGGTGGGTCGTCCCGGCGTTGACGACGCGGAGTTCGCCCCCATCGACGTTCATATCGCCGTCGACGAGGAGCGTGACGTTCCCGCCGGAGAGGTCGACGGTCGTCGTTCCGCTCAGTGCGAAGCCGTCACTGTCGTAGTACGTCCCGTTCGTCAGCGTCTGTCCTGCCGCGATGTCCTGCGTCGTCACGTCGGGGTCGCTGGCGGCGTCACCGACCCGTTGCTCGATCACTCCATCGATGGCTGGCGTCGACAGCGACTGGTGGGCTGCCGTCACCCCGCTGATGCTTCCGGCCTGTGCGACGGTGATGGGTCCCTCGGACGTGACGGGACCGTTGACCTCCGCGTTGCCGGTCGACACCTCGACGCCGCCGCCGTGCGCCTGGATGGCGTCCTCGAAGGTCGTGTCGAACTCGAGGCGACCGAGTTCGACGGTCGTCGTCCGCGTGTCGTGGTCGACCGTCACGTGGGCGTCGTCGACGCGCGTCTCGAAGTACTGCGCCCAGCCCATGTAGTAGTCGCTCGTGACCGAGAGGCGGACGACGTCGTTCTGGACCGTCCCGGGGCCGAGGTTCGGCTGTTGGGCGAGTCGGCGGACGACCACCTCGTCACCGGAGCGTGGCCCACCCGAGCGGACGGCGATGAGCGGCATCGTCAGCGTGCCGTCGTGGAAGTGAATCTCCGGCGGCGAGACCATCCGCGACTCGGTCCCGGTGCCCCGCCAGACGCCACCGCCCTGATAGGCGACGACGGTGTCACCGCGACGGTAGACGACGGCCCCGAGTTGCTGTGTGTGGATGGTAGGGCCGTCCTCGTAGGTGAGGCGGAGTTCGCCCGCCGGTACCGTGCGGACGGTGTCGTCACGGACGCCGAGCTCGACGGTCCGGGCTTCCGACCGACCGAGTGCCACCTCCGCACCGACCGAGTCGAGCTGGGTGAAGGCGTGTTCGACTTGCGTCCCGCTCGCCTGGTCTTGAAGCGCTCCGATTCCCTGTGCCCCGATGACGACGATGCCAGTCACGCTCACGAGGGTGAGCCCGATGAGCAGCGCGAACCCGACGATGTTCGCCTGTGCGCGATCCGTCGGCATGCTTACGACCACGCCGGACGCCCCGTGTACGAGAACCCAGTTGGCGGACGATGCATGCGTCGAGCTAGCATCCGGAGGTAATCAACACTCGGTGGGGAGTATCAAAGTAGATAACACATCGTCAGCGTGTGACGTCGGACGGACGGAGTGTCGGCCGCGGGAATTCACGCTGAACGACCGTGAACGGGCCGAAGCGCGGCCCGAGCCGTGTCCGGCGCCGACGGCAGACTACCCCCATCGCCGTTGACGCCGTCGTTCCCAACGGACGGGGTGAGCCACGAGGACCGACCGCGCCCTCCCCAGCCGGCTGGCGAAACATCCCCTCCCCCCACTGGTCCCCAAGACGGTGACATCCGGGTCGAAGTCCTTCGACGGTCACCCTCGGAGGGACGTTCGAACGAACGCTGCTAGACCGAATAACTCTGATGCCGATGTACTTCGGTATTCGAGGGGCGAGATTCTGACACGGTGTCGTCGACGGTCGAACCGTCAACCCGACAGTCTTAAGCAGATGTACTGATTTGTCCATCACAACCCGAATACATACATCGGTGACTACCAATGCAGGAGTACATCAGACGCGTGACCGACGGAGAGGACCTCACAATCGAGGAGGCACGAGAAGCCGCCCGCCTCGTCTTCGAGGAGGCGACGGAGGCACAGATCGGCGCGCTCTTGACAGCGCTCCGGGCGAAGGGTGAGACAGAAGCCGAGATTGCCGGGTTCGCCCAGGGCATGCGCGACGCGGCGCGCACCATCGACCCCGCGAGACGGCCCCTCGTCGATACGTGCGGGACCGGCGGCGACGACTACAACACCATCAACGTCTCGACGACGAGCGCCATCGTCGCGGCCGGGACGGGCGTCGCCGTCGCCAAGCACGGCAACTACTCCGTCTCGTCCTCGTCGGGGAGCGCGGACGTGCTCGACGTCGCCGGCGTCGACGTGGACGCCGAGCCTGCGTCGGTCGAACGCGCCATCGAGCGCGACGGCATCGGTTTCATGCTCGCGCCGGTGTTCCACCCCGCGATGAAGGCCGTCATCGGCCCGCGCAAGGAGCTGGGGATGCGGACGCTGTTCAACATCCTCGGCCCGCTCACGAACCCCGCGGGCGCGCAGGCACAGGTGCTCGGGGTCTACGACGCCGACCTCGTTCCCATCATCGCCCGCGCGCTCGCGCATATGCCCGTCGAGCGCGCCCTCGTCGTCCACGGTGCGGGCATGGACGAGATCGGCCTCCACGGCGAGACGGCCGTCGCCGAGGTGCACGGCGAGGAGATCGACGAGTACACCCTGGTCCCGGAGGACATCGGCCTCGAGACCGCCCCGGTCGACGCCGTCGCGGGCGGCACACCCCAGGAGAACGCCGCGGACCTCCGCGGAATCGTCACGGGCGACGTCACGGGTCCGAAGCGCGACATCATCCTCGCGAACGCGGGCGCGGCAGTGTACGTTGCCGGCCGCGCCGACTCCATCGAAGACGGGGTCGAGGCGGCCCGCGTCGCCATCGAAGAGGGGAGCGCGGCGGAGAAACTCGCCGACCTCTGTGCGGGGACCGACGAGGCCGAACAGGCCTCGGAGGCGTAACCCTCGATGACGCGCGTGAAAGTCTGCGGGCTGACGTCCGAGGAAGACCTCGAAACGACCGTCGCTGCCGGGGCGGACGCGGTCGGGTTCATCGCCGACGTCCCTGTCGACACCCCCCGCGAGGTCGACTCCTGTACGGCCGCCGACCTCGTCGCCGCGACGCCCCCGTTCGTGACGACGACCCTCGTGCTCATGCCCGAGTCGCCGAGCCACGCGGTCACGCTCGCTCGGACCATCCAGCCGGACGTCCTCCAGTTGCACTGTGATTTCGACCGCGAGGAACTGCAGTTCGTCCGCGCGGAGTCGTCGACGAAGCTCGTCGTCACCGTCGACGCGACGGAAGGCGAACGGGCGCACGACCTCGACGACGTCGCCGACGCGCTCCTCGTCGACTCCACGACGGACGACGGGGCCGGCGGGACCGGCGAGACCCACGACTGGGACGCCACGCGCGACCTCGCGTCGGCACTGGACTCGCCCGTCATCCTCGCGGGGGGACTCACCCCCGACAACGTCGCCGAAGCGGTCACGACCGCGGAGCCGTACGGCGTCGACGTCGCGAGCGGCGTCGAGAGCGACGGCGGGACGAAAGACGCCCGCGCCGTCCACGCGTTCGTCCGCGCGGTGCGACAGGCCGACGCCGAGGGCGAAGGCGAGGTGGCCGTATGACCGACGTGTCGTTCGACCGCTCGGCCGACGAGTTCGCGTCGCTGCTCGACGGAGTCGACGAAGAGCCCGTCGTCGCCCGACTGGAGGCGACGCTCGACGTCGACATCGAGCCGCTGGCGGCCTACACGGCGCTGTCGGGGGAGAGCGACTACGGCTTCCTCCTCGAGTCCGCGGAGAAGACGCCGTCGTCGGACCCCGACGGCGCGTTCGACCCCGACGGCGCGGGCGACCGGCACGCGCGCTACTCGTTCGTTGGCTACGACCCCGACGCCGTCGTCTCCGTCTGGCCCCAGGAGACAGAGGTCGAAGACCTCGGTGGGGCCGCAGCAGCGTACGTGACGCCGAACGGCGGCGACACGCTCGACTCGCTTCGCGCGGCGCTACCGGACCTTCCCCGCGTCGGCTTCCCGCCGCGCGAGCGCCAGCAACTCGACGGCGGCCTCGTGGGCTTTCTCGCCTACGACGCCGTCTACGACCTCTGGCTCGAAGAGGTCGGCATCGAGCGCCCCGAGCCCATCGTCCCCGACGCGCAGTTCGTCCTGACGACGCGGACGCTCGTCTTCGACCACGCGGCCGACACCGTCTCGCTCGTGTTCACCCCCGTCGTGCGCGCCGCCGACGGCGAAGCGGTGTACGACGACCTCGTCGCCGAGGCCGCGTCGGTCGCGGAGACGCTCGCCACACACGAGGCCGACGAACCCGGCGGCTTCGTCCCGCGGAGCGAACGGACGGGGCAGCGCGAGGCGTACGAGGACGCCGTGCGCCGCGCGAAAGAGCACGTCCTCGACGGCGACATCTACCAGGGTGTCATCTCCCGCAAGCGCGAACTCCGCGGCGAGGTCGACGCCCGCGGCTTCTACCGGGCGCTCCGGGAGGTCAACCCCTCGCCGTACATGTACCTCCTCAGACACGACGACCGCTCCATCGTCGGTGCGTCCCCCGAGACGCTCGTCTCGGTCCAGGGCTCACACGTCGTGTCGAACCCCATCGCCGGCACCTGCCCCCGTGGCTCGTCGCCCGTCGAGGACCGCCGACTCGCCGGAGAGATGCTCGCCGACGCGAAGGAGCGCTCCGAACACACGATGCTCGTCGACCTCGCGCGCAACGACGTGCGTCGGGTCGCCGAGCCTGGTTCGGTCCGCGTCGAGGAGTTCATGAGCGTCCTCAAATACTCACACGTCCAGCACATCGAATCGACGGTGACCGGGACGCTCGCGGGTGAGAACGACGCCTTCGACGCCACCCGTGCGACGTTCCCTGCGGGGACGCTCACGGGCGCGCCGAAGGTCCGTGCGATGGAAATCATCGACGACCTCGAACGCGAGCCACGCGGGGTGTACGGCGGGGGCGTCGGCTACTACTCGTGGGCCGGCGACGCCGACTTCGCCATCGTCATCCGGACGGCGACCATCGAACACGGTGTTCCCATCGAGGGGGACGAGCACGGCGCGACCGAAGACGTCGTCACCGTCCAGGCCGGGGCCGGCATCGTCGCCGACTCCGTCCCCAAGAGCGAGTACGAGGAGACCGAACAGAAGATGGGCGGCGTACTGGCGGCGCTCGAGGCGATCGAGACCGACGGCGAGGGCGGCACCGACGACACCGAGGGTGAGCCCGTCGCGGGACAGGAGGCGTCGCGATGAGTTCGACGACGACTCCCGACGCTGGAGACGAACGACTCGCTCGGCTACGCGAGGCGGGTGCACACGTCGAACCCGGCGACGAGGGCAGCATGACGCTCGTCGTCGTCGACAACTTCGACTCGTTCACGTACAACCTCGTGGAGTACTTCTCCGAGCAGGAGCCCGCCCCCGAGATTGTCGTGTTCAAGAACACGGCGTCGCTCGCCGACGTCGAGGCGGCCGACCCCGACGCGCTCGTCATCAGCCCCGGCCCGGGTCACCCGAAGAACGACCGCGACGTCGGCGTGACGAACGACGTCCTCCGCGAACTCTCACCCACGGTCCCCACCCTCGGTGTCTGTCTCGGCCTCGAAGCCGCCGTCTACGCCTACGGCGGGACCGTCGGACACGCGCCCGAACCCATCCACGGGAAGGCCTTCCCCGTCGACCACGACGGCGAGGGTGTCTTCGCGGGGCTCGACCAGGGCTTCCGCGCCGGCCGCTACCACTCGCTCGTCGCGACCGCGGTCCCGGAGTGCTTCGTCGTCTCGGCGACGACGGACCACGAGGGACACGAACTCGTCATGGGAATCAGACATCGCGAGTACCCCATCGAGTGCGTGCAGTTCCACCCCGAGTCGGTGCTCACCGCGGTGGGACACGACGTCGTGCGGAACTTTCTCACTCGAGTCGGGCTCGACGAGGAGGCCGTCACCGACACCGTCGAATCCTGAGCGGGACGGAGTCGATATCGAGTCGAGCGGGACGCTCGACACACACCGGAGCCCACGCTGTGGGTGTCGATGAGACGATTCGATACAGCACAGCAGTCGGGAGCGCCGACGGTTTCAGAGTATCTGCGGCAGGACCATCGACGCCAGAAGGAGCAGGCCGATGACGACCGCAGCGATAGTCACGAGTCGCCACGCGACCTTGAGAACGATGCGTCCGACGAGGACGACGACGCCGATCGCGGCGATCAAAACGAGGAGTTGGACGAGCGGGTTCCCGGACGCGAGGCCGAACTGGAGTGGTGTCGTGGCGAGGTCCATACGCACCTCTCAGTCATCGGCGGCATAAGTCTGGGGGCGTCGGCGGCTCAGACGAGAGTCGAGCCCAGTGCGACGAGTGGCACGAGGACGAGCAGATACGCCGCGGCAGAGAGTGCCCAGTCGCGCCGGACGGGGCCGAGACGCTGGCCTGCGATCTGCGAGCGCGGGAGGACCACGACAGCGAAGAAGCCGACCATCAGAAGGTACAGCACGCCCGCGGCGAGGAGTGTCGCCACGAGCGAGGGGCCGCCCAGGAGCCCCTGGCTCGCGAGGAGCACCCAGACGAACAGCGGGCCCGTCAGCAGCCCGGCAACGTAGTGGACGACACTCGCGAGGCGGGCGGGCGCGACACTGGGTCGGCTGTCGGTGAGGACGCCCGAGGCGACGAACGGTGACGTCTCTCCTTCCGGGAGCCGGGCCATCACGACGTCCATCACGCGCGTCGCGATCACGGCTGCGACGACACCGACGACGAACTGCAGCGGCACCGACAGCGTCGTCACGAGCGGAGTGAGGTTCATGGGAGGCGTTGGAGTCGGGAGGTATGTGGTTGACGGTCTCACCGGGAGCGAGCGACGCGAGCCTCAGCCGAACTCCGAGAGGTCCGTCTGGTCACCCGGGGTCGACGAGTCGTCGGAGGACCGTCGGCGGCGACGCCGCCGCGAGAGCGACGCGCGCCGCCGAATCTCGGGGTCGGACAGCGCTTCGTGCGCGCGGTCGTCGAGGGCACGGTGGCGGTCCGTGGTCTCCTCGCGCCGGGCCTCGTAGTCGACGAGAGGGTAGGGATAGTCGGTGCCGACGTCGACGCCGAACTCCGTCTGGAGGTGGAGTGGAAGCCGTTCGGGGCGGTCGAGGTACTCGGGCGGGACGGGGCGGAGTTCGGGCACCCACTCGTGGACGAACGTCCCGTTGGGGTCGTTGTCGCGGACCTGTTTGCGCGGGTTGTAGATGCGCATCGCGTTCACGCCCGTGACGCCCGCTTGCTGTTGCCACTGGGTGTAGTTGATGGCGGGGTCGGCGTCGACGAGATGATAGTAGAAGTAGTCGGCACCGATGCGCCAGGGCTGGTGGAGGATGTCGCTGAAGAACGAGGCACACATCGCGCGCATCCGGAAGTTGAGCCAGCCCGTCGCTCGCAGACACCGCATCGACGCGTCGACCATCGGAAAGCCCGTCTGTCCCTGTTTCCACGCGTCGACGAGGGCCGAGTCGTGACGGGACCGGTTGAATCCCCTGAACACCGGGTTCACGGCGTGGTCCATCCACCCTGGCCAGTCTTCGAGTTTCTGGGTGTAGTGGCGGTTCCAGTAGAGTCTTGAGACGAACAGTTCGCGGGCGCGGCCGTCGTCGGCGTGGTCGTCGACGTACTGGAAGAGTTCGCGGACCGAGAGACACCCGAAGCGGAGAGACGGCGAGAGCCGACTCGTCTTCGACTCGGCTTTCGACGGAGCGGAGATGGATTCGGGATACGTCGCGATGTCGGCGACGAACGCCTCGAGGCGGTCGAGTGCGGCCTCGCGTCCACCGGTGGGCACGCGTGACTTCGACGGCGAGACGTCGTACTCGGCCTCGATGGCGTCGATGGTGACGTCGCTCGACACTCCGTGGTCGCCGAACGCGCTCGCATCCGGGGAGTGCGTCTCGTCGGTCAGGTAGGCCTCGGCGTGGTCGCTCCAGCCCTCGCGGCTGTCGCCGTCGCGCTTGATGCCGTCGTCGGCGACGAAGTCGACTCCGAGCGTGGCCGCCGCCTCGTCGCGGTGGAGTCCGTATCGACCCGTCGGGTCGGCGGTGGCGACGACGTCCCAACCGGCGGCGACGAACGCCTCGAGCGTCGACAGCGGGTCGTCGTGGGCGAACACGAGCGTCGTCCCGTGTCGGTCGTACGCGCGTTGTAGGTCGGCGAGACACTCGTGGAGGAACCGAATCCGGCTGTCACAGGCGAGGCCGTCGTCGTGGAACGCGGGGTCGAAGACGAAGAGGGGACAGACGACGTCGTACTCGCGGGTCGCTCGTGCGACGGCGAGGTGGTCGGCGGTCCGGAGCTGTCGGCGGTGCCAGACCACACAGCCGTCGCCGGAGGGCGAGGCGATGGCGTCCGGGGCACTCACGGTCCGCCCCCTCCCCGAGCGCACTGAGCCGACCGCGCCGTCCGAGCCTTCCGCCGAGACGGTGACGCCTGAGGAGTCACTGCGTCGGCGGAGGGACGCGCGACGCATGACCGTTGTGGCCGGGGGGAGACACGACAGTGTCGCGATACGAGACGTCCTCGGCAGCGAACAGAACCGCCGACGAACGACGGGAGTCGACAGGGGGCGAATCGAGCGACGCGACCGTTCGTCAGGCCCCAGAATAGATATCTATATTACATGACTAAATTCAAATAATTCCGGCGGATGTAATCGAATCCGGGCGCGGGCGAGGGGTCGTCAGACGGCCCGAGATGGGGGTCAAGACCCAATCTGTACGCGTGGTGAACCCCCCCTTCGTTCTACTGCACACTACAGTGCTGTCTGCCGGATTTGGGGAGTGAAAAATCACTTTCACTCCGGTTTAGCATCCGTTAAGACGGTGCCGTCCATTCATACGGGCGTCGCGGACTCGCGGGCGAACGCGGTCCACGCTGAAACGGTAACGAATCAGAGAGGTATGGGGCTGTAGACGGGAGTCCCAAGAGTTAACCGCAGCAGTCACCCACAAAGATATCGTCACGAATGAGCGGACTATACCCAGTACAGACGACTCGGACCACCGGTTCCGGGCAGGAGGCACAGTGAGATGAGCAACGCGGATATCGAGGCGGACGAACTCGTCCGACCCATCAAGCGAACCGAGGGCGACACCCTCGAAGACCGGCTCACGGCGAACGCGTACAACAACATCCTCCCCGCGCGCTACCTCCGCAAGGACGCCGACGGGAACGTCACCGAGAGCCAGGAAGAACTGTTCGCGCGCGTCGCGAAGAACATCGCGCTCGCCGAGGCCGTCTACGCGGCCGACCAGCACGACGAGACCATCGAGGTCACCCCCGCGCAGTTGAAGCCCGGTCATCCCCGCCGGGACGAACTCGCCGCGGAGGTCTTCGGGAAGGGCGTCACGGCCGACGACGACGTCACCACCACGCTCTCGGTCCACAACGTCAACAAGTTCGCGTACGACACCGTCGTCCCCGAACTCCCCGACGAGGTTCGAGCGGCGGTCGTCAGCTACCGCGAGGAGTTCCAGGAGCTGATGGAGTCGCTGTCGTTCATGCCGAACTCGCCGACGCTGATGAACGCGGGCGACGAACTCCAGCAGCTCTCGGCGTGTTTCGTCGACTCGCCCGACGACGACATCACCGACATCCACCAGACCGCGAAAGAGGCCGCCGAGGTGTTCCAGTCCGGCGGCGGCATGGGATATGCCTTCTGGCGACTCCGCCCCTACGGCGACGCCGTCGGCTCGACAGGTGGAATCGCCTCTGGTCCAATTACGTTCATGCGGACGTACGACCAGATGTGTGAGACCATCGCCCAGGGTGGCGCCCGCCGCGGCGCACAGATGGGCGTCATGCGCGTCTCACACCCCGACGTCATCCAGTTCATCCACGCGAAGAACAAGGACGTCTCGCTCGCACACTCGCTCCGACTCAACGATCCCGACGACTTCACCCACACCTCCTTCGCCGACGCGCTCGAGGAGGCGCGCGAACTCATCGACGAGGAGGGTCGCGTCCCCAAGCATCTGCGGAACGCCGTCGAGGGCCATCTCTCGAACTTCAACATCTCCGTCGGCGTCACCGACGACTTCATGGAGGCGCTGTACAACGACGAGGAGTTCGTCTTCACCAACCCCCGGACCGAGGAGCCGCACATCGCCACGCCCGAGACCAAGGAGCTGTACGACATGTTCGGCCTCGGCGAGCACGTCGAGGTCGGCGAGGTCCTCTCGATTCCCGCCGATAAACTCTGGGACCACATGGTCGAAGGTGCCTACGAGAACGGCGAACCGGGCGTCATCTACCTCGAGCGGGTGAACAAAGAACACTCGTTCGATGTGGACAAACATCCAGAACATCGTATATTAGCTACAAATCCCTGTGGCGAACAGCCGCTCGAAGAGTACGAAGCGTGTAATCTCGGCCATATTAACTTATCTACGGTCGCCGACCTCGACGCGCCCGACTGGCGCGTCTGGTCCGACGAACACGCCGACGAGTACGACTCGCTCGACGAGGCCGTCGACGCCTTCCTGCAGGCGGCCATCGACTTCGAGGAGTTCGACCACCGCATCGAGTACGGGACCCGATTCCTCGAGAACGTGGTCACGATGTCGGACTTCCCGGTCGACAAGATCGAGAAGAAGGTCCGCGAGATGCGGAAGATCGGCCTCGGCGTGATGGGGCTGGCACAGCTGTACATCCAGCTCGGCGTCCGGTACGGCTCCGACGAGGGCAACGAGGTCGCCCGCCAGCTGATGAAACACATCAACCACGAGTCGAAGTGGGCCTCCCACGAACTCGCCGAGGCGCGCGGGAGCTTCGACGACTGGGCCGACTCGAAGTACGCCGACCCTCTCGAGTACCGCGAGTGGTTCGAACACCACACCGGGCGCTCCGCCGAGGAGTGGGCCGACGGCTTCCCCATCCGCAACCACAACACGACGACCATCGCCCCCACCGGAACGACGTCGATGATCGGCAACACCTCCGGTGGCTGTGAGCCCATCTTCTCCGTCGCGTACTTCAAGAACGTCTCCGACGACGTCCAGGGCGACGAGATGCTCGTCGAGTTCGACGACTACTTCCTCCGCGTGTTAGAGGCGAACGACATCGACGTCGAGAGCGTCAAGCAAGAGGCCGTCGAGCAGATGCAGAGCAACGAGTTCGACGGCGTCGACGGGCTCTCGTCGGTCCCGAACGCCATCGGCGAGCTGTTCGTCGTCACGGCGGACCTGAGTGGGAAAGACCACGCGGCCGTCCAGTGCGCCTGCCAGGAGGGCGTGGACTCGGCCATCTCGAAGACCTGCAACTTCCCCAACGCGGCCACCCGCGAGGACATGGACGAGGTCTACCGCTACATCTACGACAACGGCGGGAAGGGCGTCACCGTCTACCGCGACGGCACGCGCTCGAAGCAGGTGCTCACGACGCGGGCGAAGAACACCGAGTTCGCCGACGACGAGGAGGCTGCGGAGGCCATCGTCGGACAGATCGAGGAGGTCTTCGGCGGCATCGAGGGCTTCCTCGACAACGAAGAGGTCCGCGCCCAGCTCGAAGCCGACGTCGAGTCGCTCCTCGGCAGCGAGCAGAAGCTCGGCAAGAAACGGCCGCGTCCCGACGTGCTGTACGGCGTGACCCAGCGCATCGACACCGGTTACGGGAAGCTCTACGTCAACATCAACGAGGACGAGCGGGGCAACGCCTTCGAGCTGTTCGCCAACATCGGTAACTCCGGTGGCTTCACCGCCTCCTTCACCGAGGCGCTGGCGAAGACCATCTCGACGGCGCTGCGCTCCGGTGTGGACCCCGAGGAGATCGCGAGCGAACTCCAGGGCATCCGGTCGCCCAAGGTCGCCTGGGACAAGGGCGAACAGATCAACTCCATCCCCGACGCCATCGGGACGGCCATGCGCCGCTACCTCGACGGCGAGATCGACAAGCAGTACCCACAGCAGAAGAACCTCTCCGAACTCGAAGCGGAGGCGCGCGCCCGTGAGGGCGAGACCGAACGCGCCACCCAGAGCGAGACCGACGGCGGTGCGGCAGTCGCACCCCCGGCTCCGGGTGAGGACATGCAGGGCGCGCCCGACGCGGCGCAGGACGCCACGCAGGACCTCCTCGACGCGGGCGAGAGCCCCGAGTGTCCCGAGTGTGGGAACATGACGCTGTACTTCTCCGAAGGCTGCAAGACGTGTGAGTCCTGCGGCTGGTCGGAGTGCTGAAGCGTTGAACCGCTGAAGCGCTGAAACGCGCCTGAAAAACGGACGCGGTCTCGGTCTCGCGTCCCTGTGCTGCTCGGTTCGTGTCGCGGGTTTCTCACCGCTGTCGCCCACGCGCTAGCTGATGCGTTCGACGACGACCGAGGCCGCGGGTTCGGGCCAGTCGAACGCCTCGGGGACGTCGCCGATACCGGTGATGCCGGGGTGGGGCGTGATGACGCCGTCCTCCGCGAGGGCCGGGTCACTCGTCCCCGTGCCGTCGATTCCCTCGCGGTTCTCACCCGTGAGCGCCTGTGCGGGCGGGACCAGGTCGGCGAACTGCTCGGTGTTGGTCTCGGTACCGGCGTCGTACCCCTGTGCGAAGTAGGTGAGCGAGCCGTTCACGTCGACGGGGAGCGGCACCGTGTCGAGGCCGACGAAGCCGTCGTTCGTCGCGACGAGCATCGAGATGAACGAGAGGTAGCGGGCGCTGGCGTCGGCACCGACCTCGAGTTCGGCGACGTACGGGAGGCCGGTGTCACCGGGGTCGCTCGCGGGAACGAGCGGGCCGTCGCCCACGGCGGCACCGCGGATAGCGTTCGTGCTAGAGACGACGTCGAGGAGTGGGTCGAGGTTGCCGTTCTCGGCAATCTCCTGGACGGCCGTGCTCGCGGGGTCGCCCACGGGGAACACCTCGACGCTCGGTCGGTGGAGCGCGATGGCGGGCGGGGTGAAGGGCTGGTACGGGGTGAGGTTGGTCACGGTGACGCGATACGTGCGGGCGGCGTTGCCGTTCGCACCGTTGCCGCCGTCTTGCTGGGCGAGGGCAGTTCCACCGAGGGCGAGGCCACCGACGGTAGCACCGGTGGCTGCGAGGAACGCTCTGCGCGACGTCGGGAGTCGGGAATCACTGGTCATCGACAGCCGGACCGAGGCGCGGTCGAATCATATCCATTTTCCAAGATGTGGGTCGACTTCGCGCCCACTCTCTTCCAACTCTCCGCCGAATGCGGGGTAACTCGGACCCAGTCACGAGAGCGTGACTGTCGCACCTGTCCCCGGGTTCACGGTGGCCGCGAACGCGTTGTTCGATGCAGACGGCCGACGGGGTCAGCCGGTGAACTTCGACAGCAGCGGGTCGTACCGCAGCTCGAAGACGTACGCGGCGCCGCTGTTGGCGGCGACGTCGTCGTCGCCGGGGCTCCCGACGATGAGTTCGTTGGCGGTCATGGCGACGGCGGTGCCGAGGTTATCGCCCTGGTCGGCGTCGGTCGCGGTAAACGTCCCGACTCGGTCCCCCTTGAGGGTGTACAGGAAGGCCGCACCGGCGTTTCCTCCCCCACCGGAACTGCCACCTGGCTCGCCGACCAGGATGGACGTGCCCTCGGTGTCGACGGCGGCACCGAAGCGGTCGCCGGGCGCACCGTCTTCTGGGTCGAGCGTCGTGAGGGGCGTCGGTTTCGCGTCCCGATACACGTAGACGCGTCCCGTCCTCCCGTTCTCCGTCGACGCGTTCGGTGCACCGATGACGAAGTACCACCCGCTGGCGACAGCCGCGCCGAACCGGTCACCACCTGCCGCGTCGGACGGGACGAGCTTCGCGGCCTGCTTCTTACCGTCGAAGAGGTACGCTGCACCCGTGTTCCCCGCACCCGGCGCGCCGACGAGGAAGTACCGGCCGTCGGTCGCGACGGCGGTCCCGAACCGGTCGGCCGACGCACCGTCTCGGGGCACCAGTCGGTAGAGCTGTTTCCCCCGGTAATCGAGGACGTACGCCACGCCGACGTTCCCGTCAGCCCCCGGCGCGCCGACGACGATGAAGTCGCCTGCGGCGGCGAGCGCGTGCCCGAGTTCGTCGCCGGGCCTCCCATCGAGCGCGGTGAACTTCCAGTGCTGGCTCCAGTCCGTCGGATTGCCGGGTCTGCCACGGTATGCGTACACCGCGCCAGCGTTGCTTCCTTGCGCACTCTCACCCGGTGCGCCGACGAAGACGTACGGCATCTTCCCGGCGGCGTCCATGCTCACGGCGTGGCCGAAGCGGTCGCCGACGCCACCGTCCGCGGCCGTGAGTCGCGAGACGTCGGTCGGGCCGGTCTTCCCACGGCGGAAGACGGACACTGCGCCCGCGTTCGGACGCACCGCGTCGTCGCCCGGTGCGCCGGCGGCGTAGTACACCCCGAACTTGGGGCGGATGCTGATCGCGACGGCACTACCGAGCGAGTCGGCCGACGCCGCCGAGACACGCTCGACCGCATATCGGGTTCCGAGCGCACCCGCGGCGAGCGTCGCCGTGCCGGCGAGGAACGGTCGACGAGCGATTCCACTGAACGACGAATCCACGTTCTCCCCCATACACCAGTGTTTGTTACCACATCACATAGCATTCGGTGGTGATTTTCTCCCGGTGAGAACGGGACGTTCCGCGCATTGAGGGCCGAGAGTTGTCACGAAACCTGGATAAAATCGAGGGGATCACCGTCAAATCGCGCGTGGAACTGGTGCTTCGAGGGGTTCGACAGCGTGGCCGAGCGCTCGCCGTGGCTGTCGAGACGTCCGGGATACACTGATACTCCTCCAGAGAGGAGGGGACGTGTATGCATCGCAGACAGGTCCTCGCCCTTCTCAGTGTTCCCGTCACCGGATTCGCCGCCGGCTGTGGGGGACAGGGGACGACAGAGACGGAGACGCCGACCCCGACGACCACCGCGAGTCCGACAGACACCGAGACACCGACCGCGACCGCGACCGAGACACCGACCGCGACGGAGACGGCGACGCCGGGGGGCCCCGAGCGGGAGGGTAACGCGGCCATCGCCGAGGTGGAGAAGACGCTCAACAACGTCGTCGCCGTGTACGGCGGCCCCGACAGCGACAGCCTCCTGGGGACGGACGCGTCCTCGGCGGAGTTCGAGAGCGGGCGCATCCAGGGCTCGCTCTCGGAGGCCGAGGAGGAACTCGACGTCGCCCGCGAGCGGGTGGTGACGCGCCAGCAAGAGCGGACCGTCGACCGCCTCGCCGTCACCATTCGCTTTCTCGACCTCGCGACGCAGATTCAGATCGCCTTGAACAACGCCTTCTTCGCGCTGGACCGCGCCCGCGCCGCCCTGAGTGAAGAGGAAGGGAGCGACGCGCGCGAACGCCTCCAGCGGATGGAGAACGAGCGACGCCTCGCCGTGCCGCTTCTCGAACAGCTCCGCTCGGAGACCGACGCCGCGAGCGTCAGCGTCATCGACCGCATCGACACCACGGCGTACGAGGCGAAGGTGGCGCAGTTCAGCGCCGAGATATCGACGATGAGGCGGCTCCGTTCGCCCGCGGAGACACTGAGTCGGGGCGTCGACAGACTCCAGACGGCACGACAGCAGGAGGCGAACAACTCCGACAGTGCGGCGGAGACGGCCAGTCAGGCCGTCGAGCAGCTCCAGAGCGCCGAGACGGGGCTCCGGAACGTCTTAGAGGGAATCGGCGACGACGCGGCCTCGCTGCAGCCGATCACGACGCAACTGGTCGAGATGGCCGCGGCCAAGACACGGGACGCACGGGAAATCGCCGGTGAGACGACGGCGACGCCGACCAGCTAGGCCCCCCCCCGCTCACCGTTCGGGCTGTCCCCGGGAGCGGTCGGCGTCGGTCCGCGAGCGGCGCTGGATGCCGTAGTACGCGAGCGCCGCCACACCGACGAGCGCGACGGTCAGCCCCTCGAGCGGCGCGCCGGCGGCGAGCGCCTCCACCGCCTGCCCGACGCCGATGGCCACGAGGAGGAGGCCGGCCGCGAGGACCCACGTGGGGTCGTCGCGGGCGTCTGCGTACTGGCCAGTCTCGATGAGGGCCATCGTCTTGCGGTGTTCGGCGTAGAGGACGGCGGCGAAGAAGCCGATGGTAGCGAGGACGACGAGCGCGAGGAAGCCGAACGCGACGAGGTCTGTCACCGGAGGGAGGGCAAACTGCATAATCGACTGTCATCTCGTGGGGTCAGGGCATAAATCTCGAGTGAGGAATGCTGACGCGGTGCAGTCGTCAGCGGGGAGCACGCGGCGTCGACGATATGTGCGGTCAGTACTGGTAGCCGGCGTTGGCGATGCCGGCCGTCTGGCCGACGTTGACGAGCGTGAGCCCGGCGACGGCGGCGGTCGTGCCGAGCCCGACGAGCGGACCACAGAAGTAGACAATCCAACCGGCGACGCTGAGTATCGCGGCGAACTGGTAGACGGCGGGGGCGGTGTCGGCGTCGACGTTCCGGGCGGTGTAGACGTACGCCGCGGCGGGGGCGAGCATCCACGCCGACAGCATCACCGCGACGGGTTCGGTGTACGCTGGGGCGACGGCGAGCGCGGCCAACCCGACGAGCGTGACACCGGTGCCGACCAGCAACACGACCTGCCACGCGTAGAGGACGCCCGTACGCATCTCCGACCACGAGGCGGCGGTGAAGACCACGAAGACGGTCGTCATCACGACGTGGGCGATGACGACCGTCTCGCGGGCGACGAGACCGAGGTGGGCGACGGTGACGAACGTCCACGCGAGCGGGACCAAGAGGATCGGACCGTTCTTGCGGAGGCGGCGGAACACGTGCGAGGTGAGGGCGAGGAGCGAAAAGAGCGTATCCCTCGCCTAGCGCAGCGTGACGTAGGTCAAGAAGCCGAGCGCGACGAGCTGGAGTCCCCGCAGCACCAGTACCGCCTGCTGGACGTGTGCGTCGCCCGAGTAGAAGCTCTGCATCGTGAAGAAGAAGTACACCGCGAGGGCGTTTTCGACGAGCATGACGCCGCCGAACGCGACCAGGCCGAGGACGAGCGGCGTGCGGAAGGTGCGGTAGTTGCGGAGCCACACCGCAGACAGCGCGGTGAGGAAGATGATGTTCACTGCTGCGAGGAGGCTCGCCGCCTGTATCGTGGGTTCCATCGCCATTGGTTAGTCCATGTGCTCCGTGATGCGCTCGAACGTCTCGCGGTTCGTCTCGAACCGATCGGTGAGGAAGTAGAGCTTCCCGTACTCGTTCCCGCCGCTCTCGACGACGCCGTGGTCTTCGAGCATGTCGAGGTGGTGGCGGACGGTCTTGTAGCTCACGTCGAGTTCCTCCGCGAGTTTGTTCGCGTTGCGCGGGCGCTCCGATAACGCACGGATGAGGCGGACGCGGTTCTCACCGCCGCGGGTCGCCGTGAGCAGATACCAGAGCGCCTTCTCCATCTGAGGCTGTGAACTCTTCTCACAGTCGGCTTATAATCTCCGTGGGTCGACACGCCGAGAGACCCAGCCCGTCGGCCCGCGCGGGAACGCCCGTCGTTCGGTCTCCTCTTGTAGTTGGCCGGTGCCGTCGACGGCGCGGACGACCACCTCGTGTGGGTCGGCGGCGGCGTACTCGTACGCCCACATCCGCCAGGCGTCTTCGGCTTCCTCGCGGCGGGCCTCGCCCGTCCGCGCGTCGACCGCACCCGGAAGCGGTTCCGAGAGCGTCGCCTCGGCCCACGAGGTGCCGCCGTCCGTCGACACCTCGACCCGCTCGATACCGCGAGTGCCGGCGTAGGCGTGTCCGCCGACCCGCACCCGCCCCCCGTCGCCCGCGCTGGACACCGAGTGGAGCTTCGCGACGGTGTTGACGGGGCCGGTACCGTGCCAGCCGCGCTCCTCCCAGTAGCCGTCGGCCGGCTCTTCGAGCACCTCGATTTCGGTGAGCCACTTCACGTTGATCTCCCCCCAGTGGCCCGGGATGAGCGCCCGAACCGGGTAGCCGTGTCCGCGCGGCAGCGGCCGGCCGTTCATCCGGTAGGCGATGAAGCCGTTCCGCAACGCCTCCATGGGGAACTCCTCGTAGTAGTCGTCCGCTGCCCGGAGCATCACGCAGCACTCGTCGGGGAGGTCGGGGAGGAGGTCGACGATGGGAACGCCGGTCCACAGCGCGGTGTCGATCTTCTTCCCGTTGAGCCCGTCACCGACGCACTGGAGCGTGACGAAGCGGTGTTCGGCGGGGAGACTCGTGAGTTCGTCGTAGTCGAACGCGCGTGGCTCGTCGACAGCGCCGGTCAGCCGAAGCGACCACGCCGCGACCGAGAGGTCGGGGTCGACGCTGTTGATGTCCACCTGGTAGAACTCCCGCGAGACGAGCGGGTCGAGGTCGGGGAGGTCGAGCGTCCGCGCCGACGCTGTCGCCAGCAGGTCGTCGACCACGGGGTCGGTGTCCCCACCGGTCGTCGCGCTCTCGACGTCGCTGGTCGCGCTGTCGGTCCCCGACCGCGTCCCGAGGAGGGCACCCGCGCCCGTGACCGCGGCGGCGGCCGCGACGGCGCGGAGGAAGCCGCGGCGGTCGGTTCGGGCGGTCGCCGTCGGCCGAAGTCGGTGGGCGGACAGCGAGACCACTCCGGCCCCGAGTGCTGCACCGACCGCCGACAGCAGGCCACCGGTGAGGACGAGCGTCACCGCACCCACGGCGACCACGGTGAGTGCGTGTCGCACGAGCGGGTCGGCGTCCGTCGCTCTGGCGAGGATGCGGCTCCCTGCGGCGACGACGCCGACACCGACGGCGCTCACGCCGAGGGCGAGGGCGAACCCCAGCGACTGGCCGAGGCTCCCGAGGGTCAAGATCGCCCACGTGATGACGGCGTCGGGCGTCAGCGCCGTCACCCAGCCGGCGACGGGCGCGGCGAGGAACGTCGGGTCGGCACCGACGGCGGCGTACGAGCCAGAGACGGCACCGAGGCCGACGGCGACCGCGACGGCCCCCTCGAGTGCCCGCGTGCGGACTGGCCGTCGACGCGTCGAGTTCGACTCCATACCCGGTAGTTGGCGCACGCAGGGATATCCCTTGGCCGAACTCACCTCACACTCTCTTCCAAATCAGTCCCAACTTCGAACGCGACGGCGGGCCGCGAGGGAGAGAAACAGTCTTTGTCGGCGAGTCCGCCCCTCCGCGTATGGAGCCGGATATCAGAGGCCGTCCCTGTCCACTCTGTGGGGCCTCGATGGACCACCGCCACTGCAAGTACATCTGCCCCGAACACGGGGTCGTCTACGACTGTAGTGACACCTTCTGGTGACCCTCGCGAAGGCCCCGTGTCGCCGCCGAAATCGAGTGACGACCACGGGTGTCGGACAGCCTCAAGCGTTATGTTACGAGAGTCCGTAGGCGTATGTAATACGATGCTCTTCCGCTCGCGGCGTCACGGACAGACCACCCTCTCGTCTCCTCGCACACAATGGTAAACACACGACAGGTCGAACAGAGCAAACGGATCCAGCAGCGGACGGGGAAGACGTTCCACCTCGCGACCCGACTCCTCCCCGAACGCGTCAGACACGCCACCTACGTGCTGTACGCGTTCTTCCGCGTCGCCGACGAGGTGGTCGACACGGCCGACCCCGCCCCGCCCGAGGAACAACGGGCGGAACTCGAGCGGTTGCGGGCGGAGGCGCTCGGGGAGCGAGAGCCGACGGACCCGGTGCTCGCCGCGTTCAACGAGGTCTGCGAACGGAACGGCATCGCCGACGAGGACGTCGAGGTGTTCGTCGACGCGATGCGCTCCGACATCGACACGAGTCGGTACGAGACCTACGACGAACTCGAGGCGTACATGGACGGCTCGGCCGCCGCCGTCGGCCGGATGATGACCGCCGTGATGGACCCCGACCCGCCGGCACGCGAGCGCGCACTCCCGCACGCGACGAAACTCGGAGAGGCGTTCCAGATGTCGAACTTCCTCCGTGACGTCCGCGAGGACGTCGTCGAGCGCGACCGGGTCTACCTCCCCCAGGAGACGCTCCGTCGACACGGCGTGAGCGAGGAGGAGGTCAAGGCGTTCGAGTTCTCCGAGCGGTTCCGCGCCGTCATGGAGGACGAACTCGCCCGGACCGAGGAACTCTACCGCGAGGGCGTCGCGGGCATCAAGTACCTCCCCGACGACTGCCAGTTCGCGGTCCTGCTGGCGGCGGTGCTGTACGCGGACCACCACCGCGCCATCCGGCGCCACGACTACGACGTGCTGTCGACGACCCCCTCGCTGTCGACCCCCCGGAAGCTCTGGCTCCTCGCGCGGACGCGGCTGGCGTGGATGCGGACGCGCGACCCCGAGACGGTGTTCCGGCGGGTCAGCGTCGTCCCATATCCCAGCACCCACACCGCACGCGACCCCGACAGACGCCCCGGCAGCGGGCGTGGGGACCGCTTCGCCTCGTGGGTCCGCGACCTCATCTGACGCTGTCGCTACCGCTTATGCCGCGTTCGACACGACGGTGTCGGCGCTGGCTCTTCTGCCGCGCGACTACGCCGCCGAGACGACGTCGATGCCCGTGAATTCGAAGCGCGCGCCACCGTCTCGCCCCGTCGTGACCGAGACGTCCCAGCCGTGCGCCGCCGCGATGGTGTCGACGATGTACAGCCCGATGCCGGTGCCGTCGCGGTCCGACGA
This sequence comes from Salinigranum halophilum, assembly GCF_007004735.1. Classification (NCBI taxonomy): domain Archaea; kingdom Methanobacteriati; phylum Methanobacteriota; class Halobacteria; order Halobacteriales; family Haloferacaceae; genus Salinigranum; species Salinigranum halophilum. Next base: position 737,602 of record NZ_SSNL01000003.1, on the reverse strand, counting down.
GTGGCCGAGTTCGAACACCGAGTCGGCGGCGTCGACCGGGATGCCCGGACCGTCGTCTTCGACGGCGAAACCCACCCCATCGGCGCCAGCGAGCGGTTCGACCCACACCCGCGGGTCGTCACCGGCGTGGTCGGCGACGTTGCGGAAGAGGTTCTCGAACAGCGACCGGACGCGACTCTCGTCTCCGCGCACCGTCGGGAGCCCCGCGGCGACGGTGACGGTGTCGGCCGGGAGGGGACTCGTCTCCAGCGCGGCGGTGACACAGTCGGCGATGTCGACCGGGACGGGGTCCTCGACGGTGCGTCCCTGACGAGAGAGGCTGAGCAGGTCCGACGTCAGCTCCGACGTCCGCCGGAGGGCCTGGTCGACGCGGTCGAGGGCGGCCTCGTCACCCGTCTGCCGGTAGAGTTCGAGGCTCCCGCTGGCGACGGCGAGCGGGTTCTGGAGGTCGTGTGAGACCATGGCGGTGAAGGCGTTCAGCCGCTCGTTCTGTGCGGTGATCTGTCGCTCGCGACGGTGGCGGTCGGTGATGTCGCGCGTGACCACGACGACACGGCCCTCCAGTGCGGGCGCGTCGGGGAGGCTCCGGCCCCGCGATTCGAGCCAGCGCCACTCGCCGCTCTTCGTTCGGAAGCGGTGCTCGATGGTAGCGGTGTAGCCGGGGTCGTCGAGTCCGTGGTGGAGTTCCGTGGCGACCGCGTCGCGGTCGTCCGGGTGGATATGCTCGAGGACGTTCTCCCCGACCAGTTCGTCGTGTTCGTATCCGAGGACGCGACTCGCCGCGGGCGTCGCGTACGTCACGGTGCCGTCTTCGTCGAGCACCACGAACAGGTCGGAGGCCGTCTCGACGAGGTGTCTGAACCGTTCTTCGATACGTCGCTGTGCCGTGACGTCGCGGGCGGTGACGACCACGCCGTCGAGCGACGTCGGCTGGGTGCCCTCGCGGCTGAACGACTGCCAGGTCCACTCGCCGTCTCCGGTCCTGACGCGCACCTCGGCGCTGAGACGTTCGTCGGCCGCCCGCGCCTCGGTCGCGGCCAGCAGCGACTCGAGTTCGTCGACGTCTGCCTCGTGGACGCGGTCGAGAAGCGACTCACCGACGAGCGCGTCGGGGTCGACACCGAGCGTGCGCGCCGCTGTCGCGTTGGCGTAGCTGACCGTCCCGGCGTCGTCGACGAGCAGCACGAGGTCCGAGACGTGGTCGAGCAACGCGCGATACCCCGCACATGACTGTATCTCCCCCTCTCCAGCGGTCATCGACTCTCATGTTTTATTGGATATCTTATATACATAACGTTCTCAGAGAAGGTCACGTCACCCTACCAGAACCGGTCGAGTCGGGGGCGCGGGACCCGGAGCAGCCGGGAGTCGAAGCGTTCGGTCCGGACGAGGCCGACGCCGAAGACGGCGGCGATGGCGACGGCGGCCCAGTTGCCGAACCAGGCGTTGATACCGCCCCAGAGGATGACGAAGCTCACCAGGTCGTCGAGCATGAACTCGGTGTACCGGAGGCGGTCGAGGAGCGCCTCACGGGAGAACGCGACGTCGAGGGCGACGACGGCGACGGTCGCCGAGAGCACCCACCCCGCGTAGTTCGACAGCGGGACGCCGTAGTAGAGTCCGCCGGCCGGATACACCCAGAAGCCGAGTGCGACGGCCCCGGGGTCGAGGACGAGGTCCATCGCGAGGACGGCGGCGATGACGCTGACGAGCCGGAGCGGTCGCGACGCCGCCTTCTCGCCCAGGAGGAGCGAGACGAGCAGGTACGCGTTCATCACCAGCGGGATGAAGAACACGGGGAGGCCGAGCGGCACCCCGTACAGGGTGGGGCCGAGGTCGACGCCGTAGAAGAACTCGCCGTACGGGTAGCCCGTGTGGACACCGATGTACTCGATGGCGTACGAGTACGCGACGAGCGCGCCGAGCGCGAGCGCCGCCCGCCGGGCGACGAGCGGGAGGACACCGACGACGAGCGGCGACCGCATGACGAGCGTCCCAAAGAGGATGAGAAGCGGGTTGAACGACAGCGGTGCCGGGAGGAGGCCCTCGGCGCTGGCGACGAGGAGGACCGCCCCGTTCAGCGGGAAGAACACGGAGATGGTGAAGCGGTTCTCGCGGACGAGTCGCTCCAGTCGGGCCTCCACGTCGTGTCTATCCATAGATGAGCCTCCACAGCAGCCCCATGGTCAGGACCATCCCGACCAGCGTGTTCAACGCGGGGTACCACCAGTACGCGCGGTCGGTCGGCACGTCAGACCAGTAGAGCGCGAAGACGACGACGGGGTACGCGAGGAGGAGCAAGGAGATGCGCGCGTCGACGACGGCGAAGGCGACGGCCGCGGCGAGCCACGCCGCCCCGCAGTAGGCGTACGTCCGCTCCTCGCCGAGGACCGTCGCCGTCGTTGCGATTCCCGCTTCGCGGTCGGGTTCGATGTCGGGGATGGCCGAGAAGGTGTGCATCCCCATCGTCCAGAGCCACGCGCCGACGAGCGCGCCCAGCGGCGGGTGGGTCCCCGTCAGGGTGGCGAAGGCGGCCGCCCCGGGCAGGATGTACAGCCCGTTCGACAGCGAGTCCAGAAACGGCGTCGTCTTGAACCGCAGCGGTGGCGCGCTGTACTCGACGGCGAGAAAGAAGAAGCCGGCGAGGTACGGCCACGCGACGGCGGGCGTCGCGGCGGTGAGTCCGAAGCCGAGCGCGCCCGAGACGAGGATGGTGGCGACAACCGTCCGGTCACCCTGCCAGCGCGCCTCTCGGCCCTCTTTCTTCGGGTTCTCCGCGTCGACGTCGGCGTCGAAGACGTCGTTGACGCCGTACAGGAAGAGGTTCGCCGGGACGAGGAAGTACGCGAAGAAGGCGACGGCCAGCGGGGCGAACAGTTCCCCTGGCGTGCGAGCGGCGGCGGCGACACCGACGACGACGGGGCCGGCGAGATACAGCCAGAAGCGCGGCCGCGACAGGGTCAGGAGATAGCGACCCGTCTCCTGGACACCCCCGTTCGAGGTGGCGTTCGCCCGTCCCTCCTCGGTGGTCGTGCTCGTGTCCATCCCGTCACTCACCGATTGTCTCGGCCATCCGTTCTGCCGTGAGCTGTCCGCTGATGAGACACATGGGGACGCCGATACCGGGCTGGGTGAACGACCCCGTGAAGAACAGCCCGTCCATCTTCTGTGAGGCGTTCGGCGGGCGGAAGATGGCGGTCTGCCGGAGGGTGTGTGCGAGACCGAGCGCGGTCCCCTTCGTCGCGTTGTATCGGGCGGCGAAGTCGGAGACACAGAACGACTCCTCGACGACGATTCTGTCTCTGAGGTCGACACCCGTGTTGGCGGCGATGTCGTCGAGGACGAGTTCGCGGTACTCCCGTCTGAGCGCGGGCGTGTCCTCGAGGCCGGCGGCGACGGGCACGAGCACGAAGAGGTTCGAGTGGCCCGCCGGGGCCACCGAGTCGTCGGTCTCGGAGGGGACACAGAGGTAGTACGCCGGGTCGTCCGGCCACGCGGGGTCGTCGAAGATCTTCTCGAAGTGTTCGTCCCACTCGGTCGGGAGCACGAGCGTGTGGTGTGCGAGCGGGTCGACGTCGCCTTCCACCCCGAGGTAGAGCAAGAACGCGGAGGGGGCGTAGGTCCGCGACTCCCAGTAGGCGTCGGAGTACTGCCGTTTCTCCGGCGGCAGGAGCTCTCTTTCGGTGTGGGCGTAGTCGGCGTCGCTCACGACGTAGTCCGCGAGAAACTCACCGTTCGCGGTGCGGACGACGAACGCGCCCGACCGTCCCCGAATCTCCTCGACGGGCGTCCCCGTGTGGAAGTCGACGCCGAGTTCCTCGGCCATCTCGACGATGCCGTCGACGACCCCACCGAGGCCGTTGTCGGGGTAGTAGACGCCGAGGTTGAAGTCGACGTGGCTCATGAGGTTGTACAGCGCCGGCGTGTTCTTCGGCGACCCGCCGAGAAAGACCAGCGTGTACTGCATGATCTGCTGGAGCTTCGGGTGCGAGAAGTACTTCTCGACGTGGTCCTGCATCGACCCGATGAGCGAGAGCCCCCACGCGTTCTTCGCCACGTCGAGGTCGAGGAAGTCCCGGAGGCGAGAGCGGTCCTCGTAGACGAAGTGCTCCATCCCGATCTGGTAGTTCCGCTCCGACTTGCGGAGATACTCGTCGAACTTCGCGCCCGCGCCGGGTTCGTACGCCTCGAACGTCTCGCGGTTCTCCTGGAGGTCCGGGACCATGTCGACCCGGTCGCCGTCCTTGAAGAAGATGCGGTAGTGCGGGTCCAGGCGCGTGAGCCCGTAGTAGTCGCTGGGCGTCCGGTCGAAGTACCCGAAGAAGCGCTCGAAGACGTCGGGCATGAGATACCACGAGGGCCCCATGTCGAAGCGGAACCCGTCACGTTCGAGCCGGGAGGCGCGCCCGCCGAGCTGGTCGTTCTTCTCGAGGAGCGTTACCTCGGCACCGGCGTCCGCGAGATAACACGCAGTAGAGAGTCCACCGAAACCGCCCCCGACGACGACAACCGAGGCACCGTCGAGCGCCGACAGGTCCGAGACCGAATTCATACCTCGGCTAAGGGCGTCGGGGGCATAAATCGACTGACCGGAGCGGGAATCGGTGAGGAGGGGAAGAGGTCAAGTCGCGTCCGTCCTACGGCACGTTATGGACGACACGACAGTAGTCATCACCGGTGGGAGCAGCGGCATCGGCGCGGCCTGCGTCCGGGCGTTCGCGAGCGAGGGCGCGACGGTGGTCGCGTGCGCGAGAGAGACCGATGCCATCGAGACGATGGCGGCCGAGTTCGAGACGGTCGAGGCCGTCCGAGCCGACGTCCGCGACGAGTACGACGTCGAGCGGCTGATGGAGACCGCGGCGCGACTCGGTGGCACCATCGACGTCGTCGTCGCCAACGCGGGCATCAACCACGGACCCCCCGGGCAGATGAACCTCGCCGAGGAGCCGTACTCGCGGTTCGACGACACGCTGCGGACCAACGTTCGCGGCGTCTTCACGACCATCAAGGAGGCCGTCCCCCACCTCTCCGAGGGGGCGCGACTGCTCGTCCCCTCCGGCTCCATCGCTCGGGAGGCGAAGCCGGGGATGGGCGCGTACGCCATCTCCAAGGCGGGCGCGGAGGCGCTGGTCCGAGGGTTCGCCACCGACATCGACCAGTCGGTCGGCATCGTCGACCCCGGCCTCGTCGCGACGGAGGTCACCGGCGGCCAGGGGCGAGAGGCCGAGGACGTGGCACCGATGTTCCTGTGGGCGGCGACCGACTGCCCCGCCGCAGACCTCGACGGACAGGTCGTCGACCTGCGGGCGTGGAAGAAAGCGACACGCTAGACGCCCTCCGACCAGAGGCCTTATTAACGAGGGCGAGATGATTGTTAACCATGGGATTAACAACCGAGACACGGGAGTTAATATCCAACCCGGAGGGCTCGCGGCTCGGCCTCGGTGCCGTGGGGCTCCTCGTCGCGCTCTCGGCGTACGCCGTCTCCGCGGGACTGTGGAAGCTGCTCGGGATATCGTGGGCTGCGTTCGCCGCGATGGCCGGCGCGGCCGCGCTCGGCGGGCGGACCCGCGGGGAGAGCCCGACGGTCCTCGTGTGGGGGTACGGCCTCGCCTCGGGTGCGATGATCACCTCCGCGGCGGTGTTCTTGCTCCCCTCGGCTATCGGTCACCACGCCCAGTTCGGCGGGTTCGGCGTCGCGCTCGGGGTGCTGGTCGGCTTCGGGTCACACTCCATCGGCCACCGCCTCGCTCACCTCGACATGCCGCTCGACCGCACCGTCGCCGAACTCTCCGCGCACGCGCTCGCGGCGGGCGTCGTCATCGGCGTCGTCTACGGCAACATGCCCGACCTCGGACTCCTCTTAGGACTCTCCATCGTCTCACACAAGGGCCCGGCGGGCTACGCGGCGGCCTCCCGACTCGCACGGGACGGCGGGAACGTCTCCGCCATCCTCCTCCCGTCGGTCGGGGTCGGCCTCACCGCCATCACGGCCGCCTCGCTCCAGTTACCGACGAACCCCGCGCTGCGCGGCATCGTCTTCGGCTTCGCGACCGGCATCTTCCTCCACGTCGCCATGGACTTCCTGCCGCGCTGTGAACTGGGTAGCGAGGTCCACGACGCCCTCTCCGTCGACGGCGACGCGCACGCCCTGCTCGACCGACTCCGTCTCCACGCCGTCGCCAGCACCGTCCTCGGCGGCCTCGTCGTCTTCGTCGCGTGGCTCACGCTCGCCTGAGTCACCCCCGGTCACGCGATTCCTTTCAGCAGCGTTCCGACGACGAACGCGACCGTCGCCGCGGCCATCCCGACGACGAACATCTCTCCGCCATTGATGTACCACCGACGCGCCGTGACGAGACTCCGACTCGCCCCAACAGTGAAGAACGCGACGCCGGTGAACACGATCGACAGCGGGAAGAGCGGTTCGAGCGCGAGGGCGTACGGGACGAGCGGTGTTCCACCGGCGAGGACGAACCCGAGGAAGGTGACGAACGCGGTCGACGCCGGCGACTTACCCCCGTCGTCGCCGGCGTCGTGGGTCCCGCGGGCGCGCTGGTAGTCCATCTCGGAGCGTCGGCTCAGGTAGTTGCTCATCCCCATCGAGAACCCGTCGGCGAGGAGGTTCGCCATGCCGAGGACGAGGACGATCGAGGGACTCAGTGCGGCACCGGCGACGCCGGCGACGACCGCGAACGTCGTGACGATGCCGTCGTTCGCCCCGTAGATGACCTCTGCGAGGTACTTTCCCGAATCGTCGACGTCGTCACCGAGAAGCGTCTCGAGCATGGGTCGTTCGACACTTACCGACGCCTGCGGCTCGCATAGACCCACCGGCGAGCACGGACACGCCACGCGATGGCGGACCCCGGTCGAGCATGTGGGTACTTGTCACTGACCGTTGTACGAGTCGCATGGGAGACCTCGCGCTCGTCGCGTACGACGGTTCACCGCTCGCTCAGCGCGCCCTCGAGTACGCCCTCAGGAAGTTCCCCGACGACGACCTCCTCGTCTTCTACGTCGTCGATCCGGTGTACGCGGTGTACGAAGCCGAGTTCGGCGGCCCCGCCCAGGCAAAGCGGTGGCCGGACGACGTCGCGGACGTGTCGACGCGTCTCCTCGAGGAAGCCAAATCGACGGCCGCCGACCACGCCGGCGACGTGACGACGGCGAGTGCGACCGGCAAACCGGAGCGCAAAATCCTCGAGGCCGTCGACGAGTACGACGCCGACGCCGTCGTCATGGGGAGCCACGGTCGCACGGGCGTCTCGCGACTCGTGATGGGGAGCACTGCCGAGGCCGTGATGCGCCACTCGCCGGTGCCCGTGACGGTCGTCAGATGAGCGAACGCGGGGTCAGGAGCGGTCGGCGTCCGAGGGGGGCTCGTCGCCCGGCGCATCCGCGTCCTCGGCGCGCTCGCGTGCGGTCGTGGGTGTCGGGGCGGACCGTTCGGCCGCGTCCGTCGACGCCGAGTCGACACCGCCGTCGGCGGTCGCATCGGTGCCCGCGTCGCGCTCGTCGTTCGCGTCGGTGCCGGTGGCGTCGTCCGCGGTCGTCAGCCGCCGCACCTGTCGCGAGAGGCCGATGCCGACCACCAGGAGGACGACGAGGTTGAACAGCATCTTGAACGGCGGCCGGTACTCGCTCGTCACCCAGACGTTGATGGTGCGGTCGGCGGCGAAGTAGAACTGGATGGCCGCGAACGCGCCGAGGAGGACCAGGCCGCCGAGCAGGGCGTAGTCGAGCCCGCGGCGGACGCGCCCGGCGGTGTCGCGCTCGGACGACTCAGGCTCGGTGTCGCTCATGCGTCCCACCTCCGGGTGAGGAGCGCGAGCGAGAGGAGGGCGACGACGGCGACGCCCACGCCGAACCCGGGCGCGCTCGTCGAGGTCGCTGCCTCGGTGGCCTCGGGTCGCGGGCGCTCGTCGTCGCTCCCCGAGAAGTCCTCGACGCGGAGTTCGACCTCGCGTTCGGTCTCGTTGACGCTGATCCGCTCTGTGGGGTCGAGGTTCGCCGCCGAGCGGGCGGTGTCGACCACGACGCCGTCCTTCCAGAGCACGGCGTCGATGTAGTAGTTGTACTCGGAGGGGACGGTCACCTGCGTCTCGACGGTCTCGGTTCGCCCGGGGCGGATGGTCCCGACGGGAGCCTCCGAGCGCGCGGCGACGATGTTCGAGTCGGCCTGCCGGAGGACGACGGTGACGCGGAGGTCCTCGGAAGGCTCGTCACCACGGTTCGTCAGCGTCGACGCGAGGTCCAGCGTCGTTCGGTTCTGGCTCACCGAGGCGACGGAGAACGAGACCGGCGGGAGCGCCGCGGACTCGGTGAACCCGACGCTCGTCCGAGCGTACTCGGGGGTCAGCGCCTGGAGGCCGGAGACGGTCTTGCCGCCCGAACCGATGCGCTCGCCGTCGCGGAAGACGGTCGCCTCGATGCGGTAACCGCCCTCGCGTTCGACGGTGAGGTTCGTCTCGACGAGCGTCTCGCCGTCGCCGTCGAGGGTCCCGACGTCGACCGTCTCCGTGGCGGCGACGAAGCCCGAGTCGGCGTCGGTCGCGCGGAAGCGTACGGTGACGTTCGGCGTGGGATTCCCGCGGTGGTCGAGTCGGGTCTGGACGTGGAGGACGGTCGTCTGACCCGACACCGTCCCGGGGGCGATACTCGTCTCGGCGATGCGGACCGGACCGGGACGAGTCGGGCCGTCGTCGGTGGGGTCGGCGAGGACGCCGGGAACCACCGCGGCGACGAGGAGCGCCACGGTGACGAGTCCGACCGCCCCCGCCGCTAGCGTTCTGTCACGGGGCATACGTGTGCGAGCAAAACACTCTCCGGTATATGTCTTCTGCAGTGGGTGGGGCGGAAGAAACGCGCAGCGGTGTCCGCGAACGGGCAGGACGGCTGGTTCGAGGTCCGTCCGAACCGGCCTCGACCGACTGCCGAGGGGGAGTGTGTCGGGGCGGCCACCGGCGGACGCGCCGAGAATCGAGAACCGAGGGGCGGTTTTTTGGTCCCGGGTCGCACTCCGTCAGATATGACGACCTACGTCGTCGGAGCTCAATCCGTCCACACCGCCGCGACGCTCTGTGACTACCTGCAGACCCGCGTAGGAGAGGGTGACACCGTCGTCGCCGTCAACTCCCTCAAGGGGGGTGACGACACCTCCGCGGAGGACGCTCGCGACGGTGAGGACGCGCTCAACGCGGTCGCCTCGCGTCTCGGTGCGCACTGTACCGTCGAGACCCACCAGTACATCCGCGACCAGAAACCCGAGGAGGACCTCCTCCAGGCGGCCGAGGAGTTCGACGCTGACGAACTCGTCATCGGCATCCGCAAACGGAACCCGACCTCGAAGGTCGTCTTCGGCTCGACGGCGCAGGCCGTGTTGTTGAACTCGTCGGTCCCGATGGCCGTCGTCCCGCTCACACGGGACGCGTGAGGCGGTCCGCTCGGCGGCGCTTCGAGCCGTGGTCGGTCGCCGCGGTGCACCCCAGCGGTGAGACGCACCACTGGAGACGGACCGAGGCGCGCCGACGAGGCTGTCGCCGTCGGGTTACTCGATTTCGAGTGGCCCGTCGCTGCCGCCGTCTTCGTCCCACTCCAACTCGAACTCGACGCTCAACTCGCCGGGCTGGCCCGCTGGCCCCTCGCGCTCGGCTTTCACCTCGAAGGTGAGGCGCGGCGGCGGGTCCATCGTCACCGACTGGTCGCCGGCAGTCAGGGTGAGGCCCTCACCGGCGTCGAGGGTGTCGGCGACCCGCCGGAGGTAGTCGGCGACCTCGCCGCGGTCGTGAACGGTCTCGGACTTGAATAAGGTCTCTTCTGGCATGCACAGACTAGTCGGCGTCTACACACATAAAGACGCGCAGTAACTCGACCGAACGCGAGAGACGACGGCTGGAATATGAGCATCGAGACGCCGGGACGGCGAGCGTCGCGCTCAGTCGTCGTCCGCGGCGGCGTCGTTCGCGGCTTCGGGTTCGACCTCACCCAGGACCTGCTCTGCTAGCGTCGGGATGAACGTCCCGATGTCGGTCACCATCCCGATGGCCTGCGAACTCCCCCGGTCGAGGAGTTGTGTCACCGTGGCGGGGTTGATGTCAACGCAGACGACGCGCGTCGTCGAGGAGAGGCAGTTGCCGACGGCGACAGAGTGCAACAGCGTCGAGAGCATGAGTACCATGTCGGCCTGATGGGCCTGCTCGCGGATGGCGTTCTGCGCCTCGACGGAGTCGGTGATGGTGTCGGGGAGGGGCCCGTCGTCGCGAATCGACCCCGCCAACACGTACGGCACGTCGTTCGTGACGCACTCGTACATCACGCCCTCGCCGATGAGGCCCTCGTCGACGGCTTCGGCGATGCCGCCTGCTCGGATGACCTCGCTGATGGTGTAGATGTGGTGTTTGTGGCCCTTTCGCGGGTGTTCGAGCGTCTCCATGTCCATCCCGAGCGACGTCCCGTAGAGCCCACGCTCGATGTCGTGGACCGCGAAGCCGTTGCCCGCCGAGAGCATGTCGATGTACCCCTCTCGAACGAGGCGGGCGAGGTCGTCGCCAGCGCCGGCGTGGATGAGCGCGGGGCCGGTGACGACGAGGATGTTTCCGCCCGCTTCCTTCGTCTGCTTCATCGCGTCGGCCACCTGCCGGATGAGTGACTCGGAGGGGCGCTCCGAGGAGACACCACCCTGCATGAAGCCGAACGGGCCAGAGGAGTCGCGGGGGCGTTCGGGCGGGTCGACTCTGATGCCCGCCTCGTCGGTGACGACCAGGTCGCCCTCGCGGATGGCGTTGAGGACTTTCGTGTACGCGCGGGGGTCGTCGCCGTCCTCGATGACGATGGCACAGTCCATCTCGATGTTCTCGACGTCGACCCACTCGCCCTGGTACCGCACCTGCGTCGGGTGGTTCGTCGTCGAGTAGAAGCCGGTCGGGACGACGCGGTCTGCGGGCGCGGCTTCGAGGTGGGCGTCGACGGGGTCGGTGAGGTTCGCGCCGATCTGGTGGAGTTCGTGCAGGATCTCCTGTAACTCGGAGTCGGAGTCGGCGAACACCGCCATCCGGCAGTACGACTCCGCCTCCTTGTGGGTCCCGACGTCGAACTCCTCGACGTCGAAGTTGCCGCCCATATCCATAACGATACCAAAGGCCTGCTGCATCATCCCCGAGTCGATGATGTGGCCTTCGAGTTCGACCGTGCGGGAGGCTGTCATCGACGGAGGGACGTGCGTCGGGGGTATGAGAGTTGTGGGTCGGCGGTGGCGGGTGTCTCAGTCGCTGCGGACCGGCGTCGCGCGCGAGACGTCCCGTTCGAGTCGCTCGGCGTACTGGAGTCGAAGCTCCCGCGCTTCCTCGCGAGAGACGGGGTCGTGGCGGTCGAACTCGTGTGACAGTGGCTCGAACGCCCCGACGTCGAACCCCATCCGGTCGAGGTACGACCGCAGAGCCGGCGATTCGAGGCCGTCTTCCATCGCCGCCTCGACGTATCTCAAGACCGCGTCGAACTCGGGGAGGACGACCGCGTCGTCGGTCACGCGTCCCGTGTCACCCTCGATTCGGACGGTTGCGTCCGTCGTGTGGAGGTGCTCGACGACGCCGGCGAGGCTGTCGGCCAGCCGAACCACCTGGCTCGGGAGGGCGGTGTCGGGCGAGCGCCACTCGACCGTATCGAACGCCGCGCGGAACTGGACGGGCGTCCAGACGGCGCTCTCGGGGTCGAAACTCGACTCGACCGTCCGGCGGTCGACACCCGCGTCGATTGCTCGCCGCACGAAGTCGTCGTACCGGCGTTCGAGGCGGCGGTCCCACTCGTCGACGCTGTCGAGATACCGCCACAACCAGCCCTGGTGTGGGACGTCGTCGTACCCCATCCGGCGGTAGAGCTTCGAGCGCGCGCCGGCACACAGCCGCTCGCCGCGGAAGTACGGCGAGGTGTTGACGAGCGCGAGCGCGGGGTCGAGCGCGACGAGCGTGTTGAACTGGTCGACTTCGGAGCCGGGCTGTTGTTCGACGTGGACGTGTGTCCCCGCGCAGTGTCGCACGTACTCGAAGGCCTCGCCGACGACCCGGTTCTGCACCCGGGTTCGTTCGCTCGGGCGTTCCTCGACCTCCTCGTGGTTCAGCGGCGTCGCGAGCGGGACGAGCCCCAGACCGAGTTCGTCGGCTCGCTGCAAGAGCCGCCCGAGCCTGTCGTACAGCTCTGCCTCGAGCGCCGATGTCGTCTCACACGGTGTCGTCTTGACCTCGAGGAGTGGTGCGACGAACTCCCGCTCGACGCCGGGCGACGTCTCGACGAGCGCTCCCGGCTCGGTGAGTCGTCCCTCGCGGTCGATGACCCAGTACTCGACCTCGATGCTCCGTCTGATCGGTCCGGACTCGGATACTGACACGGTTTCCTCGGTTCGGTTGCAGCGGACCGCCCGCGCGGCCAGCGACCGACCACGCGACCGGTGACTGGCTCCGTCGAAGCCCCCTACGTACAACTACCACATGAATTCTTCGACGTTCATCCAACGAGTCCTCAGAAGTGTGAGAAAACAACCCCCGAGTTGCCGATTAACCGAAGATACATAGTATCTGTACGCGAGACGGACGACCCGCGCTGAACATCACCAGTGGACGGCGCAGAACGGAGAGAACGTGGGTCGACTGGTCGAACGGCAGCGCCGGTTCAGAGCCCGAGGGCGTTCTTCACGCTGAGCGCGATGTTGAACACCGTGGTGGCGGTCCACTTGCCGGCACCCTGTCCGGTGAAGGTGATGTCGCCTGACTCGACGGCCGAGGCCATGGCGGAGGCGGGCATCTCAGAGGACGCGACGCTGCGGATGGTCTGGTAGTCGGTCTTCGCGACGAGCGTCGGATTCGGGTGCTGGCCGCGGTCCATCTCGGTGATTCGCTTCTGTCCGTCGGTCTCCAGCCAGAAGTACTCCGTCTCGGCCCCTCGGGTCACCTCGAACGTGATGCGCTCGTCCGCGAGCATCCCGTCCGCGAGACCGAGGTCGAGCGACGCGGCCTGTTCGTTGTACGGTTCGCGCATCTCGACCATCCGGTCGTAGAGCTCCTCGTCCCACGGCTGTTCTTGCTGTGCCGCGGCCGGCGTCGCGAGACTCGCGACGAGGAGAGCCGCGAGGACGAGCGCAGTCGTTCTCGATACACTGAGTGTCATGCGACTGCTGAGGAGAGGTGAGCTCATAAGGGTTCGCGCCCGGTTCTCAACGTCGAAACTGACTCGTCAGCCGAAGACGCCGTCGAGGAAGACGAGCGCGTGTTCGAGCGCGCCCTCGTCGTCGAGGAGGTCGAGGTGGGTGGCGGGGACGCGAAGGACCGTCGCGTCGGGGCGCTCGGCGGCGGCGTCCGCGAGCGCGTCCGCGGGCGCGAGGTCGTCGTAGCTCCCGGCGATCAACAGTGTGGGACAGGTGACCTCGTCGAGCGAGACTCCGTAGCCCGAGAGCGCCAGGAACGACCGGGCCGGAACGTCCGGGATGTCGGTGAGCCGCCGGTACGACCCGCGGAACCCGGTGTCGGGGACGAGCGCCCCGCTCTCGTCGTCGCCGGCGAGCGGAACCGTGTGCGGTCCCAGACGCGGCAGCCGTCCCTGGACCGTGTCGCGGACGCCCGCAGCGAGCGCCTTCACCACGCCCGAAAGTGGGCGCGCACGCAGGAATGTCGTGCCGGAGAGGACGGGCGCGAGCGCGACGACGGCGCGAACCCGCGGGTCGTCGGCCGCGACCGAGAGCGCGTACGACCCGCCGAGCGAGTGGCCCCAGAGCACCAGCCGTCTCGTATCGATTCCGTCGAGTTCGCGAACGCGCGCGACGGCCTCCTCCCAGTCCGTGACGCCGCGGGCGGGTGCGAGCAGGCCGCGCGGGTCACCGTCGCTGTCGCCGATGCCGCGGTAGTCGAAGACGAACGCCGCGTAGCCCGCCTCCGCGAACCGTTCGGCGATGGGTTCGAGGACGGTCCGCGGGAGCGCCAGGCCGCCGGCCATCACGACGACGGGCGCGTCCGCCGGGCGGTCGGGGCGGTACAGCCAGCCGGTGCACGCGTCTCCGGCGCTATCGAAGGTGACGGTGACGCGCGAGTAGTCGAACTTCGAGGGACGGTCGACGAGGCGGGGGCGCGGGGTGCTCACGACTGGGCCTCCGTCTCCCCCTCGTGTTCGTGTTCGTGGGTGAGCGTGTCGAGGACGCGTTCGGAGAAGTCCTCGTCGCTGAGGCGGTACTCGGTGTACCCCGTGATCCACTCGGGTTCGATGTGCCACGACCCGAGGACGTCGTCGTCCGACCGCAGCACTGTCGCTTCGACCCGACGAGGCGACCAGTCGCCGGTCTCGGCGCGGTCGATGAACGTGTTGCACGCCCGGCCCATCTCCTGGTGGTTGACTCGCGCGCCGGGAAACGCGGTGAGATACGTGAGGTCGACCCGTTCGTCGACACTGAGCGCTTCGACACTGATTCCGTTGCTTCGCAGGTCTCCCTCGAGGCCGTCGACGACGTCTGACATACCTGCCACTATGTCAGGGGATGGCTAAATCCTTGCCGCGGCGCGCGGCGGTCGCTGCGCTCGCGTCGAGTGGTCACATGAAAAGCCGAGTGCCGTGTCCCGCACGGCGTGGCTGGCAGGGTGATCGGTGAATCGATGGTGGTCGTCGGACTGTGCTGACCGTCACACACGAGACCGGAACCGTCGGCTCGAGCGTCAGCGGACCTCTTCGAGCGGGACCGAGAACTCACGGTCGATGGTGATCCATCGCGTCGAGAGACTCTCGGGGTCGTCCGAGAAGACGGTTACCTCTGTCGGACTCTCGTCGTCGTCGAAGAGGTATTCGAGGTCGAACTGCGGCAGTTCCTCGAGGTGGGTGTGCTGGCTCTGTTTCGACGGTTCGATGGCGCTCATGGTCTGGTGGTGGGGTTGGTGGGTGTCCCGACGGGGGCGGTTGGGTGTTGTCTGTGGTGGGTGTGGTTTCCGCTGGTGCCCCCGTGCCGGGCACAGATACACCTGTGACCTTTCGGTATATAAACGTGTGGTACCGGTTATCGTGGGTGAGAATACAGTAGCGCGGCGGCGTCCGGATACGTCTTTTTCCACGAAATTCGCCATCAAATGAGAGAATCGACAGGGTGCGGGCGGGCCGGGGCTCAGCCGCGTCGCCACCACCAGACGGCGGTGTACGCCACGTGGACCGTCGCCAGCGTCGGAGAGACGGTCGACCCGCTCGACGTCCTCCGTCTCCACGCGCTGTTCGTCCGCTACCACGCCGCCAACGCGGCGGTGGGCCTCGTCGCGAGCGTGGCTGTCGCGCGGTGTTGGTCACGCGCGCGCAGTCGCGCTCGATGCCGTCGCCGGCACGTACTTCCTCGACGCGCTCACGTTCGACACCGACTACGAGTGGCTCGGCACGGCGGCGCTGGCGCGGTACCGAGTCGACACCACCGGGTCGGGTGACCGCCCCCCACCGAACGGCCGCCCCGAGCGAACCGACCGACAGTATAAGCCGCTCGGACACTGACCCCCCATCAGCAACGGTGGGTCACGCCACCAGGGAGTATCTCTCGCATGACGCTCACCGTCTCACTCGCCCAACTCGGCCCGACCACCGCCGACATCGGCCACAACACCGGCTTACTGGCAGACGCGTACGACCGCGCGGTTCGAGCGGGCGCGGACGTCGTCGTCTTCCCCGAGATGGCGGTCACCGGCTACTGCATCCTCGACCTCGTCGAGGACGACACGTTCGTCGACCGGAACCGCGAGGCGCTGTCGGAACTCGCCACACGCACCGGTGAGACGGCTGCCGTCGTCGGATTCGTCGACCGCGACGGCGAGGCGCGGTACAACGCCGCCGCCGTCTGCCAGCACGGCGAGGTCGCGGGCACCGCTCGAAAAGTCCTCCTGCCGAACTACCGCTACTTCGACGACGAGCGGTACTTCGAGCCGGGCGAGGAGGTCGCCCCCATCGCGGTCGACGTCGGGGACACGACGGTCTCACTCGGCGTCTCTGTCTGTGAGGACCTGTGGGACGACGCGTACGACCGCCGACCGGTCAGAGAACTGGTCGACGGCGGTGCGGACGTGGTCGTGAACCTCAACGCGTCGCCGTTCGAGGTCGGCAAGCGAGCCGACCGCGCGCGCGTCGTCCGCGACCACGTCGACGCGACCGGCGTTCCCGTCCTGTACGTCAACACCGCCGGCGTCGCGGACGTCGGCCGGAACGTCATCGTCTTCGACGGCGACTCCCTCGCGGTGGACGCGACGGGCGCGCTCGTCGCTCGTGGCGCGCAGTTCGACACCGACCTGCTCACCGTCACACTCGACGACGACGGCGTCGGACAGCACGTCTCGGGGGGCGTCGCCGCCGCCGACGGTCCGCTCGTGCCGGCCGGCGAGACGGTGAAGCCGGAGCGGCGGGAGAGAGAGCTGTTCGAGGCGCTCGCGTTCGGGCTGCGGGGGTACGCCCGGCGGACCGGATTCGAGACGGTCATCGAGTCGGTGTCGGGTGGAATCGACTCGTCGCTCGGCCTCGCCATCTGTGTCGAGGCGCTGGGGCCCGACAACGTCGTCGCGTACAACCTCCCCTCCTCGGTCAACACCGAGACGACGAAGGGTATCGCCGCCGACCTGGCGGCGAACCTCGGCGTCGACTACCGCGTCGTCCCGGTCCAGTCGTCGTTCGAGGAACTCCTCGACACCTACGAGTCCCACGCCGGCCCTGTCTCCCGCGGGGTCGCGAAGGAGAACCTCTACGCACGCGTGCGCGGCCTGTTGATGATGCTGGCCTCGAACGATTCGGGCGGGCTCCTCGTGACGAACGGCAACGAGACGGAGATGGCGCTCGGCTACGTGACGCTGTACGGCGACGCCTGCGGCGGGCTCTCCATCCTGGGTGACCTCTCGAAGCGCGACGTCTACGACGTGGCGCGGTACGTCAACGAACGGGCCGGAGAGGCGGTCATCCCCGAGGCGGTGTTCGACATCCCCCCGAGCGCCGAACTCAGTGCCGACCAGGTCGACCCCTTCGACTACGACGTCGTCGCGCCCGTCGTCAGCGACCTCCTCGAAGGCCGGCTGAGCCCCGCCGAGGTCGTCGCGCGGTTCGAGCGGCGAGCGCTGGACCCCGAACGGTACCGACCCGACGACGAGGGCCGGACGGTGTACGACAAGTTCGACGCCGAGGGGTTCTCCACAGTCGTCTACGACACCTACCGCCGGATGAAACAGAACACGTTCAAGCGCGTCCAGACGCCGCCGGTCGTCGCCGTCTCCGGCCGCGCGTTCGGCACCGACTTCCGCGAG
Organism: Salinigranum halophilum; assembly: GCF_007004735.1. Taxonomy (NCBI): domain Archaea; kingdom Methanobacteriati; phylum Methanobacteriota; class Halobacteria; order Halobacteriales; family Haloferacaceae; genus Salinigranum; species Salinigranum halophilum. The sequence continues at coordinate 720,317 of NZ_SSNL01000003.1, read as the reverse complement.
CCGATCATCAACGGCTGGGACGGTCGGTGACGTCTCGGCGACCGGGCCCGAGTCGTTCCACGCGTGTCCTCGAGAACGAACACGTTCACCAGTACTTTTGCCGGACCGCGTGAACGGTCGCGCGAGATGAGTCCACCAGTCCACCCGTACCGACTCACGGACCAGGTCGCGTCCGACCACGCGCGCGCTCCGACCCCCGGACGCGACCACGTGGCCCGCACGCGGGGACGATGACGATGGACGACGCCGACTCCCCACCAGTGGTCACCGTCACGTTCAACCCGGCCATCGACTACACCGTCCGGACCGGCCCCCTCGCCGACGGGCAGGTCGCCCGGACCGACGACGCCCGGTTCGACGCCGGCGGGAAGGGAATCAACGTCGCCGGGTACCTCCACGCACTCGACGTCCCGTCGGTGGCGACAGGTCTCCTCGGCGGTTTTACCGGGTCGTTCATCCGCACCCGCCTGGACGAGACCGACATCGCTCACGACTTCGTCTCCATCCCCGGGAACACGCGGCTGAACGTGACCCTCTCCACCTCCGACGCCGAGTACAAGGTCAACCACGACGGCCCGACGGTCGACGCCGACGCCGTCGCACGCGTCATCGACCGCATCGAGGCGCACGGTCCCGAGACCGTGGTCGTCGGCGGGAGCCTCCCACCGGGGCTCGACGTCAGCGTCGTCGACGCCATCGCCGACGCGGGCGGCTGGGAGACTGTCGTCGACGTCGACGGCACCGCCCTCGCTCGCCTCGATGCGACGTACGCCGCGTGCAAGCCCAACCGGGAGGAACTGCACGAGGCGACCGGACTGCCCGTCGAGACCGTCGACGACTGCATCGACGCCGCGGAGGCGCTCCGCGAACGGGGGTACGAGCGCGTCGTCGCCTCGCTCGGCCCCGACGGCGCGCTCCTCGTCTCCGAGGCGACGTGCACGCACGTCCCCGCGGCTGACGTGGACGTCGTCGACACGGTCGGTGCCGGCGACGCGCTCCTGTCAGGCGTCCTCGCGGGCTGGGTGCGCGGGGACGACGACGACGCAGCCCTCCAGTTCGGCGTCGACGTCGCGGCGTGCGTCGTCAGCACCGCTGGCACCGCCGCCTCGGCCGTCGCGAATCTCGTCGGGACCGACGACCGCGGCGTCCAGCCACGCTGAGCCGGCGGCGAGCGTCGGTCATCCGGTCGCTCAGTTGCCGAGCGCGTCCGCCAGGCCGAACAGCACCGCGACGTCCGACCGCGCGTAGTCGCGGAGGAGTCGCCCGAGTTCGCGGTACGTGAGCCTGTCGTCGAGGCCGGCGGCGATCCCCTCGACGTAGGCCGCCCCGAGACCGCGTCCGACGTGTCTCCCTTCGACCACGGCGTCGTGTTCGGGGACGCTCGCCCCCCGGAGGAAGTCCGGGTTGAGGTCGTAGTCGGCGTAGCGCGTCTCCGTGACGTCGACCCCCTCCCATCGACAGACGCGCTCGAGCGTGTGGAACGACGCACGCCCGGGGAGCCGGTCACGATACCGCTCTGTCGCGGGGTGTTTGAGGTCCCGATGGACGGCGGCGAGGCGGTCGAACGGCTCCACGAGCGGCGTGTGTCCGGCCGCCTCGGCTTCGTCGACCCAGTGGCGGAGGTGGACGAGGTCGAACCCCTCGCCGTTGTACGTGAGGAGGCGGTCGACCTCCCGCGCCGTACACCACGCGATCGCTCGCTCGAGGAGGGCCGCGGTGTGTTCGTCCGCCCAGTCACCCTGCCGGAGGAGGACCGTCGTCTCCGGGTCGGCGTCGGGGGCGGCGCGGTATCCGAGCGCGACGGCGACGAGTTCGAAGTAGCGCGTGTCGTCGAAGTCGTCGCCACCCGGCGACTCGAACGGGCTGGCCGTCTCGATGTCGAGTGCGAGCGTACCCATCGGTCGAGAGCGCGCCGCGAAGGGACAAAAAACGAGCGGCGGGCGCGGTCAGTCCACGCGCCACGACTCGATGTCGGCCTCGACGAGCGCCTGGGACCGTTCGATACCCTCCCAGTCGCGCATCGGGACGTACCGGGTCGAGATACCGTACAGCAGCAACATGAGTCGGTCCGCCGCGGTCTCGGCGTCGACACCGGTGAAGACGCCCTCGTCGATTCCGCGCTGGATGGTCGTCTCGAGTTCCGTCTGGAGCGTCGCGTCGATGTCGCGGAACAGGTCGTCGTAGCGGTCGTGATACGGCGTCTGCGTCCGAATCTCCTCGAGCGCCTGCTGGAACGGCAGATGCGCGGGGTCGTCCGCCTGTGGGACGGCCAGTTCGACGAGCGCGGTGAGCCTGTCGACGGGGTCGGCGGGTTCGATCGCCTCGATCTGGGACTCGAACTCGTCGAGGAGGTACGCGAGAAAGCCCGCGAGGAGGTCCTCCTTGTCGTCGTAGTGGTAGTAGATGGCCGACTGACTCCCGTCGAACTCGTCGGCGATGCGTCTGATCGAGAGGCCGGAGTAGCCGACCTCGACGAGGACGCGGAACGTCGCCTCCATGATCCGCGTTTCAGTCGAGGTCATCGGTCTCTGCCCTCTCTCGGGGTCGGTTCTCGAACCGTGTCGTAGTGTGTGTCATGAGCGTGGGTCGTTCGGAGGGTCGTGAACCGCGCGGCGGCCGGGGTGGACTGGGTCGTCGCCGAGACGGACGAGAGACGAGGTGTCGTGTCGGAGGGGCGGCCACGGGTGTGGTGGAGAGCCAGGGGCGAACGCGCGTCAGCGGGACCGCAGTGGAGGGGGCGGTGGGGATGAGGGTGGGGGTGGAGGGGGGAACGCGTCAGCGAGGGGGGTGACGGCCGTGACCGTCGCGAGCCGTGTCGGGACTCGACGGCGGAGCGGACGGCCGTTGCGGTCGCAGATGGTGTCGGGGTCATGCGTTGGAGGGGGTGCCGTCAGCGGGGGTGGTCGAGTTGGGAGCCGCGGGCGCGTCGTCGGCCGGGGTCCCGCCGCGGCCGGTGAGCCGCGCCCAGACGACGAGCGTCGAAGGGAGGACGAAGATGGAGGCCAGGAACGAGTAGAGGATGCTCAACCCGGTGAGGAGGCCGAACTGGCCGAGGATGGGCGTGATGGCCAACACGAGCACCCCGATGCCCGTGACCGTGGTGAGCATGCTCCCGGTGAGCGCCCCACCGGTCCCGCGGACCGTCGCCTCGAGCGCCTCGTAGACGTCGTCGTCGTCGTCGAACTCCTCGGAGAAGCGGTGGACGACGTGGGCCGAGTAGTCGATGCCGAGGCCGATAGCGATCGAGAGGATGGTCCCGGTCAGGGCGTTGAGCGGGATGTCCCCGTAGCGCATCGAGGCGGCGATGGCCGCGACGGTGACCGCGATGGGGACGGTGTTGGCGATGCCGAGCAGCGGCCGCCCCTCGAGGAGCCAGTAGATGCCCACGAGGAACACCGCGGTCGCTCCGAGCGCGAGCGCGAGGCTCGTGAGCGCGGAGTCGGTGATGACGTCCGAGACGGCCTTGAACACGATGATGGTCCCCGTCGCGGTCGCCTCGAAGCGGATGCGAGAGGCGACCTCGCGGCTATCGCGCGTGATCTCGGCCTGTGAGGCGTCGGCTTTCACCGCGTACTGGACGCGCGCGCTGCGGTAATCCTCGGTGATGTAGTTGAGCGCTCTGTCGCGCGCGGGCGACGAGAGCAGCGCCTCGTACACCGTCTCGAGGTTGTCGTCGGGGATGCCGTTTCGGTTCGCGTCGTTCCGCCGCACCAGCGCGGCGAACTCCTCGTCTCTGGCGGCGCGCTCGCGGATGACCGTGACGATGCTCGTCGAGTCCGTCCGCCCATCACGGGTGACGAAGCTCTCCGGCGCGGTCTCGCCCATCCGCGCGAGCTGTTCGAGGGCGTCGTCCTGGCGCAACGGTCCCTCGACGTACACCGTGACCGTGTCGTCCTCGCCGCTCTCGAACGTCTCTTCGAGATAGTTGAGGACAGCCGGCGTGTCGTAGTCGCTGGGCGCGAAGGGCTCGGGGAGCTGTTCGAGCCAGTCGGGGTTGTCCTCGGGCGGGAGGAACGACTCCTGCGTGAACCGTGAGTCGACGCCCGACCCGTAGTACGCGAGGCCGCTCGTGCTCACGATCAAGACGACGAGGAACAGCCGAGGCGCGACCCGGCTGATAGTGACACCGGCGGGGAGGACCTTCCCGAGCACCGACTCCTCGGTGCCGAGCGGCTGACTCCCGAACTGCGGGAAGCCGACTCGCGCCCGCCACTGGTCGGCGTACACCTTCGCAGCCGGGAGAAAGATGCCGAAGATGAGGAAGGTGAAGATGATGCCGATGCCGGCGACGAGGCCGAAGTCCTGGATGGGCGGGAGCGCGCTCGTCAGGTTGGCGCTGAAGCCGATGACGGTCGTGCCCGTGACGATGAAGAAGGCCACGAGCAGTTGGTCGGTGGCGGTCCGCATCGAGTCGACGATACCGATGCCCTGGACGCGCTCCTCGCGGTAGCGGTTGACGGCGTGGATGCCGAAGTCGATTCCCACGGCCAAGAGGAGCGGCGGCACCGCGATGAGCATCTGCGTGAACGCGATGCCCGCGAGTCCCATGAAGCCGAACGTCCAGAGGATGGCCATCGCGAGCGAAACCACCCCGACGAGGAGGTCGAGGGGGTCGCGGTAGGCGTAGACGAGGAAGACGAAGATGAGCGTCACCGCGGCGGGGACGACGATGAGCAGCGAGTCGCCGATGACGTTGCCGAACTCGGCCGAGAGCAGCCCGGAGCCGAAGACCCGGATGTCGCCGCCGGCGGTCGCCACGATGTCTTCGGCCTGGAGCTGAATCGCCTGGGCGGGGCTGTCACCGCCACCACCACCGCCACCGCTGTCGGCGTCCGGCAGCGAGTGCGTCACGGTGCCGATGGTCGCCGACGCGGTCACCGACTCGCGGTTGTAGTCCTCGCTGAGCAGGGCGACCAGTCCAGGTCGGTCACCGAGCACTGACCGCGTGTGCGCGCGGACCGTCGACGCCGGGGTGCGTTCGAGCGCGTCGATCTGTGCGTCGAGCGTGGTCGCCTCCGGGTCGATCTCCTGTGCGACCGCGCGGGCGACGCTCGCGGTGGCGACCACGCGCTGGTCGGGTGTCTCTTCGAGACGGTGCTGTGCCTCCAGCATCCGCAACAGGCTCGACTTCGAGAGGACGTTGCTGTTCGACTGGATGAGCTGTGTCGAGGCGGTCCCGTCGGTGAAGCTCTCGGTCTCGAACCGTTCGTTGATCTCCTCGGCGGCCTCCTGCGCCGGGATGTCCTCGGTGAACTGGTCGGTCCCCGACTCGGTCGCCGTCATTCCGAGCCCCGACGACATGACGAGCGTGACGACGACGAACGCCAGGATGACCGCCCGCGGGCGGTTGACGATCCAGTCGTCGACACGGTCGATGAGCTGTTGGTGCCTCATCGAGGGAGCTTACCCCCGGCGACGCCAGACGACGAGTCCCACGGCGGCCACGGCGACGACACCGAAGATGGCCGGGAGCGGCAGGCCGCCACCCCCACCGTCCGCGGCGACGACGTCGATGGCGACCTTGTACGTGTTCGAGAGCTCCGTATCGCCGTCGGGAGTCGTGTACTGGATGTCGGCCGACATCGGGTACTGCTTCGTGAGCGCGTCGTTACCGGCGCTGGCGGCCACCTGAATCTCGGCCGATTCGCCGGGGTCGAGCGACGGGACGAACGCCTCGTCGTCGCTGCTGGAGAGCGGGTCGGTGAAGTACGTCTTCACGCTGACCTCGGTCACCGGCTCGGCACCGTTGTTGGTGACACGGAGCGTGACCGTGTCTGAGCCGCCCCGTTCGAGCGTCGACTGGACCGGCTCGACGGTGAAGCGGTCACGCTGTGTGTCCACGTCGACGGCCCGTCGGAGCGTGTCGCTGGTGCGGTCGTCACCGACGCCGTTCTGGTATCGCACCTGGAAGCTGAACTGCTGGCGACCCGCGGTCGCCGCGTCGCTCACGTCCGCCTCGAACGAGAACGACTCGCTGTCGCCGCTCGCGAGCGTGGAGAGGGCGTACTCCGTCTCGGTGAAGTCGAGGTTCTGCGACCCGCCGGAGACGACGAGGACGGGCTCGGTGACCGTCGAGGGGCCCTCGTTCGTGATGGTGCCCGAGATGGTCCCCTCCTGGCCGACACGGAGCGTCGAGTCGAGCGCCGACAGCGCGAACGACTGCTCGGCGCGCGGGGTGACGCCCGTCACGAGCTCGGTGGAGGTCTGTCGAACGCCGTCGACGTCCGTGTAGTCGACCGTCGACGTCAGCGAGTACTCACGCTCGATGGCGTCGTCTGTCGCCGACAGCGCGTAGGTCACCTGCTTCGTCTCGCCGGGACGCCAGCTTCCGACGAAGGAGTCGGCGCTGCTCGAATCGGTCCCGAACGCGAGTTCGTCACTCGACGACGCGAGCGAGACCCGCGCATCCCGTGCGGGTTCGGTCCCGACGTTCCGGAGCGTCAGCGTGACCTCGCCGCGGTCTCCGATCTGTGTCGTCGACTGGGTGTCGACGACTTCGAAGCGCGGGGCGTCGACGACGCGAATCGTGACGGTCTGCTCGCCCGAGAAGGAGGACTCGGAGAACTCGGGCTCCCCGTCACCGTACGTGACGAGGCGCGTGTAGCTGTAGCGGACCTCCACGGGTACCTCGTAGGTCCCCGGTGGGGTCCCCTCGGGGACCGTCAGCGAGACCTCGAGTGGGCCGGCGGTCCCCGTCGGGAGCGTGCCGACGGGAATCGCGCCCGTGTCGAACGTTATGGGGCTGTTCGCTGCGTCGAGTTCGACGACGGTCCCGCGCGCGGTGGTGACGCGGTCGACGTACTCCGGAGCGCCGTCCTGGCGGAGTTCACCGTCGTTCGAGAGGAAGACGTCGAGCGTCGTCTCCTCGCCGGGTGTGACCTGGTTGTTCGGCACGTACACGTCGACGTTCGGACGCCCGATCACCTGTTCTTCGGCGCTGACGAGCGGCGCTCCCGCCGACGCGAAGACGACCGCGAGACAGAGCCCGAGAAGGGCAGTTGTTGTCGGTTTCATATGGACTGTGTGAACTGAACGAGCGTTCGGTTAGTCAATCGGCGGTGGAGACTTAAGCGGTGTGAAACGTGAATAAACTGCGAACGAGTTTGTCACAGACGATGGCGACAGAGCTACCGGCGTCGAACGGACGGCTCGGCGGCGTCTCTCGTCGGTGAAAGAACGAACCGACCGTTCACACGACGGCGCGACGGCGGAACACGGCCGACACCGTTCGCTCACCCCGTCGGCGACGAGTCCTCGCCGCGGCCGCCCAGGACGCGACCGTGGACGTCTATCTCGCCGCGGCGGATGCGCGTGCTGCTGATTCGGGTGCCGTCCTCGGCGACGACGAACGGGGCGGTGTGGACCTCCAGTGGACACAACCCCTGTTCGAGCCGCTGGCGGTTGATTTCGTGGGCACGGCGCTGTGCCTTCGACTCGGGCGAGGCGATGAGCGCGTCGATGTCGTCGTCCGTCGCGGCCGGCCCCCGCGGGTCGGTCAGCTTCGTAATCTCGTAGGAGGCGGTGTACGCGCGGCTCAGCAGGTCGAGTTCGTCGGCGAGCGCGGCGCGGCGCTCGGCGTAGGAACCGAAGAGGGCCGCCTGTTCGGGGTCGCTTCGGGTCCGCGTGGCGAGGTCCGAGGACGTGAGCCCGACGACGACGTGCCCGTCTCCGGGCCCGTCGTGGCTGGCAGTCTGGAACGCCGCGTGTAAGAGCGCACGGTGACCGTTGTGGATCGGTGTGAACGTCCCGCCGAGGATGGCCGTGCGGTCAGTGTCCGTCACAGCGGCGTCTTCTGGCTCCACGGTGGTATAGGTACCTGTCACTGCGGGGAGCCGGTGGCCGGACGCAGGCGGGGTCGCCGACCCGTTCCACCCGCCCGACGATACGTTGACATGTTCCGCGCGCGTCACTCCACGCATGACAGCCCGGACAGTCGAGATTCCCGTCGACGCGGTCCGCCTCGACGGCGAACTCCGCATCCCCGACGCCGCGACGGGACTGGTCGTGTTCGCCCACGGGAGCGGGAGCAGCAGGCACAGCCCACGCAACACCGCCGTCGCGTCGGTCCTTCGCGACCACGGGGTGGGGACGCTCCTGTTCGACCTCCTCACCGCCGAGGAGGACGAAACGTACGAGACGCGGTTCGACATCGACCTCCTGACAGAGCGCCTGCTCGGCGTGACCGACTGGCTGCGCGAACGCCCGGAGACGGCGCGCATGAACCTCGGCTACTTCGGGTCGAGCACGGGGGCGGCCGCCGCACTCCGCGCCGCGGCCGAGCGCGGCGACGACGTCGGGGCGGTCGTCTCACGCGGCGGGCGGGTCGACCTCGCGTCCGACCACCTGCCGCGCGTCACGGCCGCGACGCTATTCATCGTCGGTGGCGCGGACACCGACGTGCTGGCGCTCAACCGCGACGCCTACGAGCGCCTCACCTGCGCGAAGGGACTGGAAGTCGTCGACGGGGCCGGACACCTCTTCGAGGGGCCCGGGGAACTCGAACGAGTGGCCGACCTCGCGGCGGACTGGTTCGCGACGCGACTCGCCTGACCGGAGAAACCGTCATTACTGTGGACGGCCTCCCTCGACACATGGCATCGAAACGACACCATCGCTGTAACCTCTGTGGACGGGACTTCGAGACGGGCGAGGAACTCGAGAGCCACGTGGAGCGCCGACACCCGAAGGCCGACGTCCGCTGGTGGGTGGTCGCAGAAGACCCCGCGAAGGAGCTCCGGTTCAGCCGGTGAGCGGCGGCGCGACACGGCACGCCGGGCCCGAACGCCACCGGCGGGTCGGTCGGACGGAACGTTTTCACCCCCGCGGGGTCACACTGACGGTGAGCGAACGTGTCGAGTGATATCCGGCAAGCGGTCACGCGGACGGTGGAGCGAGCCATCCGCGTCGGCATCGTGGCGGTCCTCGCCGTCGGAATCCGCCGGCGTGACTACGGCGCGGTCGTGAACGCGCTCCTCGCGCTCGCGGGGAGTTTCCTGCCCGACGTCGTCGAGCGGCGCTACCCGGTGGCGTTTCGCCCGTGGCAGCGCGTCTACACGGAGTCGGCGATGCTCACGCACGCCGTCGGCATGCTCGGCCCCTACGACGACGTCTGGTGGTGGGACCACCTGACACACGTCCACGCGGCGACACTCCTCGGAGGCCTCACCCACACCGTCGCGCGACGCATGGGGCGCGACCCGCGGCCGCACGTCCTCGCCGGCGTCGTCGCCGGGGGCGTCCTCTGGGAGGTCGCCGAGTACATCACCCACTGGCTCTCTCGGCGTGTCGGCATCGAACCGGTCCTCGTCTCGTACGGACGGGTCGACACGGCCCTCGACCTGGTGTTCGACCTGGTCGGCGCGCTCGTGGTCGTCGTGTTCGCCGACGGCCTGCTCGAGAACTTCCGCGGCCACGACGCCGACACGGTCGACCCTGCCGAGGAGTGACGCAGTCGGCGGCGCAGTAGCTAAACCACATCCCTGTGACTGTACCGACAGGAATCGCTATGTCCGCTTCGCCGTCACCACCTGCACGTTCGAATCGCCGCGGAACGGTGAACCCCGACACAGCCTGGGTCACGGATGAGTGAGGCACAGACACGTCCGAGGGACGAGCAGGGTGAGTGGCACGCACGCGCGCTCGACGAGGTCTTCGGCGCGTTCGAGACGAGCGAGTCGGGTCTGACAGACGAGGAGGCGGCGCGTCGACTCGACGAGTACGGCCCCAACGAGATTCACGACGACACGGAGGTCTCACCGCTGGCGCTGTTCGTCGCCCAGTTCCAGGACGCGCTCATCTACCTCCTCATCCTCGCCGCGGGGCTCTCGCTCGCGACGGGACTCCTGCCGGGAGAAGAGCCGAGTTACGTCGACGCCGGCCTCATCCTGCTCATCCTCCTCGGCAACGGCGTGTTCGGCTTCGTCCAGGACTACCGCGCCGAGCAGTCACTGGAGCGGCTTCGAGCGATGTCGACGCCGGACGCGACCGTCGTCCGGGACGGAACACGGGAGGTCGTCGACGCGACGACCGTCGTTCCGGGCGACGTCGTCGTCCTCGAGGCGGGTGACGCCGTCCCCGCGGACGCCCGTCTCGTCGAGGCGGGGGCGCTCGCGGCGAACGAGGCGGCGCTGACGGGCGAGAGCGCGAGCGTCTCGAAGACGACCGGCGAGGTCGACGCGGAGACCCCGCTGGCCGAGCGGGAGAACATGGTCTACATGAACACCACGGTCGTCGCTGGCCGCGGCGTCGCCGTCGTCGTCGACACCGGAATGGACACCGAGGTCGGCGGTATCGCGACGCAGTTGCAGTCGGCCCCCGACAACGAGACGCCGTTCCAGCGCGAGGTCGACACGCTCGGTCGCCGTATCGGCCTCGGTGTCGGCGCGCTCATCGTGCTCGTCGTCGCCGTCCAACTGCTCCTCACGGAGGCGAACGTCGTCGCCGTCCTGTTGACCGCCATCACGCTCGCCGTCGCGGCCGTCCCCGAGGGGTTGCCGGCCGTGGTGACGCTGACGCTCGCACTCGGCGCGCGGCGGATGGTCGACCGCAACGCCCTCGTGCGACGGCTCCCCGTCGTCGAGAGCCTCGGCTCCGTCGACGTCATCCTCACGGACAAGACCGGCACCCTGACCGAGAGCCAGATGACGGTCACGCGCATCGCGACCGGGGAGACGACGTACGAGGTGACCGGGTCGGGACTGGACCCCGACGGGGAGTTCCACGTCGACGGCGAGTCCGCGTCGGTGTCGCCCCTCGAACCCATCCTCCGCTGTGGCCTCTGCTGTAACAACGCCGAACGCGTCGAGGACGCGAGTGGTGACGCCGAGAAGCAGTACATCGGTGACCCGACGGAGGTCGCCCTGCTCGTGTCGGCGCTGAAGGCGGGTGTCGAAGACGACAGCGAGCGAGTGGCCGAGGTCCCCTTCTCCTCGGAGCGCCAGCGGATGACGGTCGTCGTCCGGGAGGAGGGGGACCACACCGCCTACACGAAGGGCGCACCAGAGGTCGTCCTCGACCGCTGTGACACCGTCCTCGTCGACGGAGAGACACGGGAGTTGACCGACGAGCACCGCCAGGAGTTCCTCGCGTCCGTCGACGAGTTCGCGGGGGACGCGCTGCGCGTCCTCGGCTTCGCCTCGAAGGCGGGTGTCGACCCCGACGCCGACGAGGAGGAACTCGAGACGGGGCTCACCTTCCTCGGTCTGCAGGGGATGATCGACCCCCCACGGGAGGAGGTGCCCGACGCCGTCGCCGACTGCCGGAAGGCGGGCATCCGCGTCGTCATGGTGACCGGCGACAACGTCGAGACGGCGAAGGCGGTGGGCGCGGAGGTCGGCTTCGACCCGACGGGCGCGATGACCGGGACCGAACTCGCCGCCCTGTCCGACGAGGAACTGCGCGACCGCGTCGAGTCCGTGGAGGTGTTCGCCCGAGCGACCCCCGAACAGAAGGTCCGGGTCCTCAAGGCGCTCCAGGCGAACGGACACACCGTCGCGATGACGGGCGACGGGGTCAACGACGCGCCCGGGGTCCGGACGGCCGACGTCGGCGTCGCCATGGGTCAGCGCGGGACGGACGTCACGCGCGACGCCTCGGACATGGTGCTGCGTGACGACAACTTCGCCACCATCCGCGACGCCGTCTCCGAGGGGAGAGGCATCTTCGACAACATCCGGGCGTTCGTCACCTTCCTCCTCTCTGCGAACGCCGGCGAGGTGTTCACGGTGTTCGTGGGGGTGCTGGTCGGCAGTATCCTCTTCCCGCAGTTGTTCGCCGCCCAGACCGAGGCACTGATTCTCACCCCGGTGATGCTCCTGTGGATCAACCTCGTCACCGACGGCCCGCCGGCGCTGGCGCTCGGGGTCGACCCCACCGCCGAAGACGTGCTCGAACGCGACCCCCGGGAGGCCGACGACGGCGTCATCGACCGCGGGGTCGCCGTGTCCATCATCACCATCGGACTGACGCTCGCCGCCGTGGGGGTCGTCCTCTTCTTCGAGTCGCTCTCGACGTTCGGGTCGCTCGCGCGTGCACAGACCGTCTTGTTCACCTTCTTCGTCGTCTCGGAGATGGGACTCGTCCAGATCATCCGCCGGCGGTTCGGCCACTCGTTCGCGTCGAACCCCTGGCTGCTCGCGGCCGTCGCCGCGTCGCTCATCTTACACGCGCTCGTCCTCTACACCCCGCTGTCGGGGCTCTTCGGCGTCGTGGTGCCCACGCCCGCCGACTGGACGCGTATCGGTGTCGCGGTGGCGGTCGTTCTCGGCGTCAACCTCCTTCTCGTCGGCCGCGAGAACCGCGAGAACCGCGAGAAGTAGGTCAGTCCCGGTCGGTCCAGAAGTCGAACGACCGGCCCGGCGCGAAGACGTCGAGCCCGACGGCCCGTTCGTCGCCGGTGTTCTCGACGCGGTGTGGCTCCCCCGCCTCCAAGAGGACCGAGTCGTACGCCCCGAGGGAGACCGACCCCGAATCGGTCTCGACCGTCAGTTCCCCCTCCAGACAGACACACACCTGCTCGTTCTCGTGGTCGTGCATCGGCGAGGCGTGTCCCGGCGGTTTCTCGAACCACTCGAACGAGAACTGGTCGCTCCCCGCCAGCGCGACGCGACGCCAGCCCTCGTCCGGTTCGTACGACGCCGCGTCGTCGAAGTCGACGGGCTTCATGAGGACTGTTGTCCCTGTTCATCGGGTGCCGCCGACTGCGGGACCGGCGGAGTACCGCGCTGACGTACGACACTCTTCATCACAGGTTCGACCCCGAACTCCCGCCGTCGATGGGGATGGCGGTGCCGTTGATGAACCCCGACTGCGGCGAGGAGAGGAACGCGACCGTGTTGCCGAGTTCCATCGGGTCGCCCACGCGTTCGAGGGGGTTGTCCGCCCACCCGCTGACGCCCGCCTCGTAGGAGTCGTACTCGCCGCGGTCGACGGCCTGTTCGACCAGTTCGCGGATGCGCGCTGTCTCGTGTGCGCCCGGCAGGACGGCGTTCGCCCGAACCTCGGGGGCGAACTCCTTCGAGAGCGTCTTCTCCAGCCCGATGACGCTCATCCGGACCGAGTTCGAGAGCACGAGGCTATCGAGCGCCTCCTTGACACTCCGGGAGGTGATGGTGACGATGGTGCCGCCGTCACCCTCACGCAGGTGCGGGGCGGCCTCGCGTGCCAGGCGGACGACACTCATGACGAGGAGGTCGTACGCGTCGTACCAGTCCTCGTCGTCGGTGTCGAGGAACGCGCCCGACGGCGGCCCACCGGCGCTCGTCACGAGGTGGTCGAGCCCGCCGAACTCCTCGACGGTGGTCGCGACCAGCGTCGAGACGTCCTCGGGGTCCGTGATGTCTCCCGGCTGCGCGACGACCTCGCCGGTCGCGACCTCCCGGACCTCGGCCGCCGCGTCCGCGAGGCGCGCCTCGTCACGTCCGTTGACGACGACGTTCACCCCCTCGCGGGCGAGTGCCTTCGCGGATGCCTTTCCCAGCCCGCTGGACGACGCGGTCACGAGCGCCGCGTTTCCCTCGATGTGTAAGTCCATGTCACGCCGTACCCCCGAGAGCGGTGAAAAACTAGCCGTAGCGGAAATCGGGTCGGAGCCGAGCCGACGGCGCGTCAGCGCGGGTCGAACCGGGCCGTCCCGTCGTCGAACGCGAGTGCCACCTCGCCAGTCACCGTCGCCGTGTCCGGGAGGTCGTCGACGACGCCGCTGGAGACGAACAGCTCACCCAGCTCCTGTGTGTCGTGTATCCAGACGACCCGGACCGTCTCGGGGGCGGGACTCCCCAGCGCGGACAGCGCGATGCGAAGCGCGAGTTCGTCGTCGGGCGCGACCACGGGTAGCTTCGCTTTGGCCAGCGACCCGCTCGTCAGCGCGTTCGCGTACGTCTTCTGGAAGTCGAGCTGGTCGACGGCGACCCGGCGAGTGAGGTCGGCGAGGCCGATTCCGTTGCCGTTGCCCTCTGTGCGGTCGGTGAGCCCCCGTGCGTAGATAAGTTTGATTCGCGGGGTGTCGGGGTCGGGCGCGTTCAGGACGCGGTAGCGACCGATGACGTTCGTGTCCATCCCCGCCCCCGAGACGTCCTTGCCGAGTTCGTCGACGACGAGCAGGTCGATATCGTCCACCGGGAGGGTCGCCATCTCCTCGGAGGCGCGTGCCAGCAGCGCGGGTTCGCGGTCGAGTAGCTCGGCCCCGGAGAGGGCCTCGACGTGTGCGGTCTCCTCGTCGGCGTTCTCGACGAGTGCGATGCCGCCCACCAGCGGGACGGCCGACGAGATGGCCGCGAACGCCGCCTCCAGCGCCGGGACGTAGCCCTCGGTGAGCGCCGTCGCGTGAAAGGCGCTCGCGCCCCGCTGTTTACCGAGCCCCGCGACGAGCATCTTGCAGAGGCCGCTCTCGATGCGGCCCGAGAAGTTCGTGTGGGGCTTCACGCGGTTGATGACGACGACCCCGTCCGCGTCGAGTGCGGCCGAGGCGACGAACACCGGATACGACGTCTCCCCGACGCGGACCTCGTCGACCCGCTCGACGTCCATCCGCGCGTCGATGGGGGCACCGACGCGCGTCTCGGTGACACCGAGCGACGCCAGAGTCTCGCGCTGGCCCTCGGCGGTGGCTCCCCCGTGACTCCCCATCGCCGGGACGACGACCGGGTCGAACCCCCGTTCGGTGAGTGCGGTGACGACGGTTGCCGCGTACTCGTCGATGCGGTGGATGCCGCGGCTCCCGACACCGACGGCGACGCGCGCGCCGGGGGCGAGCGAATCGAGGTCGAGCCGCGCGAGCGCATCGCGGACGTGGGTCGTCGGCTCGGAGAGTGTCGTCGACGACGGGTCGTGGTCGACGCGGACGAACGACGGCAGCGGCTGGGCGTCGAGGAGCGAGGCGACGACGTCGCGGTCGGGAAACTCCATCTCGCGTGAGAACACGGACGCGCGACTAAAGAGCCTCGCGCCGGGAAGAAAGAACCGCCAGAAGGGTCGGCAGGCAGTGGTCAGTTACCGCCGCCGAACATCTGGCGCATCATCGGGTGCATCTCCATCAGCTGCTCTTCGGCGATCTCCTCGTACAGTTTGTACGTGATGGAGACCGTCAGCAGCAGCCCCGTTCCGGAGACCTGGCCGATGGTGCCGAGCATGTTCGCCGCGACGGCGAGCAGGCCGACGAGCGCCCCGCCGATGACCGTCACCTGCGGGATGTACCGCTCCATGACCTTCTCGATGACCTGTGGGTTCCGCCGGAAGCCGGGAATTTGCATCCCGGAGTTCTGGATCTGCCGGGCCGTCGCTTCGGGGCCCATCCCCGTCGTCTCGACCCAGAAGATGGCGAAGATGGCACCGCCGATGATCATGAACGTCAGGTCCACGAGGATCCGGATCATGATCTCCCACGGCTCGTTCGACGTGAGCCCGAGGAACCACATCCAGTCCGCACGGGTCTGGATGGGCGCGAGGAAGTAGAACAGGCCACCGGTGACCTGTCCGTTCGCGTTGTACTGACCGAGCCACGCCGGCATCGCCGCGAGTTGGGAGTTGAGAATCCGGCCGAGGAACTGGACGTTCGCCTGCAGGGCGCGAACGAGAATCATCGGCAGGACACTCGCGTAGATGAGCTTCACCGGGAACCGACCGCGGGCACCCTTCACGCGGGCGTGCGAGAGGGGAATCTCGACGCGGACGGACTCGGCGTACACGACGATGCCGAAGATGAGCAGCGTCGTGATGAGCGCGAGGATCTGCCCTTGTCCGAGGAACAGCGCCTGGAGGCCCTCGGCGGTGAGGACCGACGGCAGTTCAGTGGAGCCGGTGATGATGCCGAACCAGGTCGGGAAGAAGCCCGAGGTCCGGCCGAGCGCCTCCCAGCTGAACAGCCCGGCGACGAGCTGCTGGCTGACGCCGGCGATGATGAACAGCCCGACACCGGAGCCGACGCCCCACTTCGAGACGACCTCGTCCATGAACAGGATGAGGATGCCGCCGACGGCGATCTGCGCGAAGATGAGCCCCTTCACGCTGTTGGAACCGACGCCGAGCGACTGCGCGACCGCCGGGTCCGCGGGGAGGAAGTTCCCGGCGAACACCATCGGCAGCCCCGTGAGGACGATCATCACCACGACCAGGAGCTTCTGCAGCCCCTGGTAGAGGATCTGGTCGCGGGGGTCGGACGTGTCGAGGCCGAGCAGGTCGGCCCCGCCGAGCAGTTGGAGCACGATGCTCGCCGTGACGATGGGACCGATCCCCAGTTGGAGGATCGACCCCTGTGACCCCGCCAGGATCGAGCGGAACTGCCCGAAGAAGTCCTCCGAGCCCGTCGCGAGCCCGAACAGGGTGACGTTCGTCAGGAAGAAATACAGGACGAGGATGCCCGCGGTCCACCCGAGCTTGCGGCGGAAGGGCACGTGCCCCTCCGGGCGGGTGACCGAGGGCATCCGCGTCAGCACCGGTTCGGCGGCCTCCTTCCATCCCATGGGTTACTCTCCGTTCGCCTCGTCGTCTGAAGCGTTTTCGGTTTCCGACTCGGCGTCGGCCTCGGCCTCGGCCGCTTCCTGTGCGCGCTCTGTCAGCTCGGCGCTGCCGCCGGCCTCCTCGATGAGCTCGCGCGCCCCGCTGGTGAAGGCGTCGGCGACGACGTGCAGTTCGTTGCGGACCTGCCCGCCGCCGAGCACCTTGACGACGTCGACCGAGTAGCCGTCCTCGGCGACGTCGCGCGCGTCGATGTGGTACGCGTCACCGTCGGCCTCGGCGACCCCGTCCGCAGCGAGGAGTGCGGCGTCCTCGTCGAGCTTCTGGACGCGAACCTCGCTGACGGTGTCCGTCGTCTCCTCGGGACGCTTGAAGCCGTGCTTGCCGAGCGGTTCGTAGTTGTGGAACTCGTGTTTGGCCCGACCCGCACGGCCGCGACCGCCACGGTGACCGGCGCCACGCCGGTTCTTGTGGGTGCCGCCACTGTGCGTCCGGGAGCCACGCTGGCGTCGTTTCTTCGATGTCATCGCATGGCCTCCAGGAGGTCGTCGATCTGTTCAGTCGAGTGCTTACCGAGCTGACCACCCTCGGGGGCGGCGTGCTTCAGGCCCTTGTGGCCCCCACGCGGGGGATGAAGCCGAAGCACGGGAGAGAGACCCTGCTCACGCAGCGTCGTCTCCTCGTCGACGAGCGCCGCCGCGAGCGAGGCGAAGTCGTCGTAGTCGGTGTTGTCTGCGAGCCACGCCTCGTCGAGGTCGGCGTCGCCCTCGATGGGCTCGGCGCGCTTTCTGAGGAGCGTCTCGACGACGTCGACCGAGGGCTCACCGTGAGCGACCCAGTCGTTCACCTTCGTGATCATGCCGCGGTAGGTGTCCTCCTCGGGGACGAACGTGCAGTGGTTGACCCCGTGGAGGTTGAGCATCTTCATCGTGTCGCGGACGCCCGAGCTCATGTCGACCTCGCCGCGGACCTGGACGATGGCCTGCATCACTCGGACACCTCCCCTTCGGCGTCGGCCTGGACCTGCCGCGCGCGGCGCGGCGTGCGCGACTGCGACGCGTTGCGCAGCGCGTTGTAGGTGGCCTTCGCGAGGTTCACGGTGGTCCGGGTGTTGCCGTGGGACTTCGTCCACGCGTCCTGCACGCCGGCGAGTTCGAGGATGCTCCGGGTCGTCTCCGACGCCGCGAGCCCCAGCCCACGCGGGGCGGGGATGATCTCGACGGTGACGGAGCCGGCCTTGCCCTCTGCCTTCCGGGTGAGCGAGTGGGTCCCGCCGGCGCGGTCCTCCCACGAGCCCGAGCCGCGGTCGACCTTGATGATGTTCAGCTTGGCGACCTCGATGGCCTTCTGAATCGCGCCGCCGACCTGGTCGTCGCGGCCCTCGGCGTAGCCGAGGTAGCCGTCGCGGTTACCCACCGCGACGACACACCGGAACTTCACCCGGCGGCCGGAGTCGGTCATGCGCTGGACCATGTTGATGTCGAGCACGTCGTCGTCCAGTCCGGGGAGGAGCTGGTCGACGATTTCGGGCTCCTTGAGGGGGAGGCCCGACTCGAGGGCCTGGTCCATCGATGTGATGTCGCCGTCCTGTACCATACGGCCGAGCCGCGTGCGCGGCTCCCATCCGTTGTTGCTTCTGCTCATGCGTCCTCCTGAAGTCGCTCGAGCACGCTGTCGAAGTGCTCGGGCAGTGTCGTGGCGTCGAACTCCCCGCTGTAGAGCGGCTCGTCGAGCTGCTCGGCGTACTCGGCGATGTGCTCGCCGCGGTTACGCGACCAGTCCGCCAGCACGCTCTCGTTGTGCGGGATGTCGAGCCCGGCGTCGATTGCGCCTTCCTGTACTGCGAACACCTTGTTGCCAGGCGTCGCCGTGTTCAGGCCGATATCGAGCACCGCTTCCTCGAGGCCGGCCTCGCGGGCCCGAAGGCCCACGAGGTAGCCCGTGAGGTAGGCGCTCGGAAGGTTCCCCGTGGGAGCCTCCCAGCCGTAGTCGGCGAGGTCCTCGCTCGAGGCACTCACGTGTGTCTCGTCGCCCTGCGGTCCCGGGGTGACCAGCTGCGCCCTGACGTGCTTGTTGCTCACGCGAGCGACAAGCCGCGGCTTACCTGATTTCAGCAGGCGCAACCTCTGATGGTAGTCGGTTCGGGACTCGCGGCGACGACGCATCGGTACTCTGTACCGTGGTCCTGTCGCCATTATTTCACCTCGTATCCGTAATGCGTCTCGATGTACGATTCGAGCCGGTCGACGCTGTCGAACTCCCCACCGCTCGCCTTGTTGTAGAGCGTGCGGTATTCGGAGGCCGACAGCGGTCCGTCGTCGCGCAGGTTGCGGAGACGTTTCCGCTGTGCGCGAATCCGGCTGATCCATGCCTTCTTCTTGTTCTGGCGGGCACCCGCCTTCCCGCGACGTGAACCGGCACCCTTGCGGTGGCCGTAGTCGCGCTTGGCCTTGCGCTCGCGCGCGCGTCCCTTCGAGTTGCCCTTCGCGTCCTTGACGCGGATGGTTCCCTGGTCGACCAGGTCGCGGACGTCCTCGCGGGTGATGGCGTCGGCGATCTCGGCCTGTTCCTCGGGGTCCATCCAGACGCGGTCGGCACCGACGTCGAGGACGTCGGCGGCCATCCGTCGCTGGGCTTTCAGGTCCGTCATTCGTCTCCCTCCACTTCGACCTCGATGTAGGTCGGGTTGAGGACGCGAATCTCACGGTCCTCGCACTCGTCTTCGATGCGCTCGCGCTTGCGGGCACCGACCGACGAGGCGATGCGGACGGCCTGGGTGTCGCCGTCGACACCCTCGAGGTCGTCCGTGTTGTGGACGCGGACCTCCTCGAAGCCCGAGGGGTGCAGTCCGCGTGCGGCCTTCGGCGAGCGGAAGCCCGCCTCGACCATGTCGCCTTTGCCTTTGTAGCCGCGGCGCTGCTTCGAGAGGTTACCGCGTGGCTTCCGCCACGACGTCGGCGTCCGCTTCTTCATGTGGTAGTCCTGCCGGTTGAACTGCGGCTTGCCCTCGCGGTGCTTCTGCGTGAGCGCCCGCTCGGTCGCGTCGTCCAGTTCCGGCGTCTTGTCCGCGTGGCCGCGGGGGACGGTCTTCGTCGGGACGTCTTCGGCCTCTTCGGCTTCGACCTCGGCTTCGGTCTCGTCTTCGACCTCTGCCTCGGTCTCCTCGGACACTTCGAGGCCGCCGACGTCGGCTTTGATACGCGCGGCGAGCGCGTTGCCGATACCGTCGACCTCCGAGAGTTCGGACTGGCTCGCGGCCTTGACGTCCTCGACCGACTCGTAGCCGGCCTCGCGGAGCGCGTCCGCTTTCGACGGGCCGACACCACTGATGTCTTCGAGTTCGATGGGTCCTTCTTCGTCAGCGGACATCTAGGCACCTCCTGCCGCCGTCGGCTTCTCCGTGATGTAGACGCCGTCTTGGAACACGCGGGTGTCCTTGTCCTTCACACGGGTGAGCTGCTCGATGTCGGCCGCGGTCTGGCCGACGTCCTCTTTGTTCGGACCGGAGAGGGTGACTTCCTCGCCGTCGACCTGTACGTCGGTGTCGCCGCGGATCTGCGCGCGGCGCGGGGCCTTCTCGCCGAGGAAGTTCTCGATGACCACGTGGCCACCGTCGACAGAGACCTGCATCGGGAAGTGAGCGTAGAAGACTTCCATCTTGTACTCCCACCCCTCGGTGACGCCGTGGAACATGTTCCGCACGTGGCTCTCGAACGTGCCCACGGTCGCGTTGGTCTTTGCGTCTTCGGCCGTCGATTCGATGACGACTACGCCGTCGTCCACGCTGACGCTGATGTCGGGGTACCAGAGGCGTCGGGAGACGCTTCCTTCCGGCCCCTCGACGGTGAGCGTGAGGTGGTCCATCTCGGCGGAGACGTCGTCGGGGATGTCGAGTTCTATTCGCGTCATGATCAGTAGACGTAGGCGATCACCTGGCCACCGAGGCCCTCCTCACGGGCCTCGTAGTGGCTCATGACACCGTGACTCGTCGAGACGATGAGTGTCCCGTAGTCGCGGGCCGGGAGGTATCGCTTCTCCCACTTCTCGTACTCGTCGGCTCCGGTGGTGTACCGGGGCTTCACGGCGCCACACTTGTTGATCGCGCCTTTCAGTTCGACCTCGAAGTTACCGGCCTTGCCGTCGTCGACGAACTCGAAGCCGTCGATGTACCCGCGGTCGTAGAAGACCTCGAGGACGGAGCCGATGACGTTCGAGGCGGGCTGTACCGTGTGGCTCAGATGGCCCACGCTCTCGGCGTTGTTCACGCCGGAGAGCGCGTTGCTGAGTGGATCGTTGTCCGCCATGGTTATCGATACTTCTTGAATCCGATGTTGCGGGCGACCTCGCGGAAGCACTGCCGGCAGAGGAAGATGTCGTACTTCCCGACCAGGCCCTGCTTCCGTTCGCAGCGACGGCACTCGCGCTCGATGCCGGTGCGTCGCGAGGCGTGCTCGCCCGTCTCTGTCTCACTTTCGCTCATTCTTCGCTCACCTCCACGTCGACGCCGAACTCGCTCTCGACGAACGCGATGGCGTCCTCGGGAGTGAGCTTGTGGCGCGACGGGATGGAACTGGCTGCCTTGTCGCGCTTGCGCACGCGGTAGCCGGGGCGGACGAGGTTGACCGTCACGTCCAGCCCGTAGATCCCGATGTTGGGGTCGTACTCCTGGCTCGGGAACTCGGTGTGCTCGGCGACGCCGAAGCTGAAGTTCCCGTACTCGTCGAACTGCGTGGCGGAGAGTTCCGTCAGCGGCAGCGCCGTCTCGAGGAACTCCTCGGCGACCGTCCCGCGCAGGGTGACCTTCGCGCCGACGGGTTCGCCCCGGCGGACACCGAAGTCCTGGCTGGCACGCTTCGACTGCGTCCGGACCGGCTCTTGGCCCGCGACCTCGCCGAGGATGTCCTCGGCGTTCGCGAGTTCGCGGCCGCCGGTGCCGACGCCCATGTGGACGACGACCTTCTCGACGGCGGGCTGTCGCATCTCGTGGAAGCCCGCGTCGGAGTCAGACGACATCAGTCGTCACCCTCCTCCGACCCGCCGGTGAAGTTCTCGTCGATGACGACGACGTACTGTTCGATGGTCTCGAACTCGCTGTCGTCGTCGCGCACGACGCGGACGGTGTTGGAGCCGCTGCCGGGCGTGACCGTGATCTCGGCGACCTCGCCGATCTCGCCGGCGTGCTGGCCGTCGACGGCCGTGACGAGCGCGCCCTCCTCGTAGCCGAAGTGGGCGACGATCTCCTTCGTCTCGTTGTCGACGACGACGGAGTCGTTCGTCGAGTAGTCGCTCCCCTCCTCGACGCGGACGTTCGTCCCGTCGTGGAGCGTGAGCTGGAAGGCACCACCTTTCACCTGCTGCTTGCGGACCACCTTGCCGAGGCGGCTGTCGGCCGCGTCGGCAGAGATGGGCGTCAGCGCCAGGCGGCCCCCTTCGTCGGGGAAGACCCGGTAGTACTCGTCGCGCTGGGTGAAGGCGACGATGTCGAACATCCCGATGGGACGGGACTCGTCCGACACCGCGACGCCGTTGACCAGCACACTGTCCTGGTTGAGCGCGTAGCGCGCTTCCTTCTTGGAGTCGACGTAGCCGAGGACGTCCCGCAGCAGGATGAGCAGGGGAACCCCCGCCTCACCGTGCGGGCCGGCGCCGGCCTTGACGGTCCAGGTCGATTCTTTCCGTTCGACCGGCCACGTGTTCGGGACCGAGAGTCGCTTCTGGTGTCGCGTCATTCGTTATCCTCCTCCGCTTCCGTCGCGCGGAGTCGCGCCTCGCGGCGGTCGTCGTCCTCGTGGAACTCGAGTGTCGTGATGCGGACGTTCGATGCGTCGAGCGGCCGCGGCACTTCCTCGCCGTCGGCCTTCTCGACGGTCACGTCCTCGACGTGGACGACCGCTTTCTTGAGGTCGACCGCGATGACCTCGCCGGACTCGCCGGCGTAGTCCCCGCGGAGCACTTCGACGGTGTCGCCCTCGTTGACACGGGCGTTGCGCCGACCGTACTCCTCGCGGAGGTCGTCCGAAAGCGTGGCACGGACCTGCTTGTGCCGCTCGTGGAGCGGCGCGTCGCGCGTCCGGTTTCGCTGTTTTCGTGGTTGTTTCGTCATTGCTGTTCTATGGTTAGACGATCATCGTCGCTGTCGATGCGATGCTCCCGAAGCGTTCGGCAACCTCGCGCGCGATGGGACCCTTGATCTCGGTCCCACGCGGCTCTTCCATCTCGTCGATGACGACGGCCGCGTTGTCTTCGAACTTCACGCGCGTGCCGTCGGGTCGTCGAATCGTCTTCCGCTGTCGGACGATGACGGCCTCGAGCACCTGACGGCGCATCTCGGGGGTACCCTTGGTGACCGAGACGGTCACCTTGTCGCCGATACCCGCCGAGGGCTGTCGGTTCTTCGTGCCGGAGTAGCCGTGGACGCTGATGACCTTCAGCTCACGGGCTCCGGTGTTGTCCGCACACGTGACGAGCGCGCCGCGATTGAGGCCACGAGTGACGTCGGCCTTCAGTGCCTCCATCAGTCGTCACCCCCGACGCGTTCGACGACCACGTGCGATTTCGTCTTCGAGAGCGGTCGTGTCTCTGCGATACGGACCGTGTCGCCGGGCTCGAGTCCCAGACACGGCGGTGCATGGGCCGGAATCCGACTCCGACGCTTCATGTACCGGTCGTATTTGGGGACGCGAACGTCGTACTCGCGCTCGACGACGACGGTCTTGTCCATGTCTGTGGAGGCGACGGTGCCCTCCAGCGTCTGTCCGCGCACGGAAAGCGATCCGTGGAACGGACAGTGCTGGTCGGAGCAGGCCTCCTCCGGTTCTGGTACGTTAAGTCCTAACGCCATGTTGATTCACCTGCGTTCTCCGTGCGGAGCGCGGGTCGTGAGAGCAGCTGTGTGCCATCCACCGTAACGTAGGCCACGCCCTCGCCAGCTTCGACCCGTGCCGCCTCGACCGACTCACCGTTGGAGTCGGCGTCGGTGGCGGATTCTGCGGGTCCCGAAACCAGTTCGGACGCGGTCCCCGAAGCCTTCGCAGCTTCGGCGGCTTCATCTGTGTCTGCGGGTCGTGACCGAGCACCGGCGGCGACGGTAGGGGCGTCGCCTGGCCGGGCTTCGGCCGTCTCTGCGGTCGTGAGGCGGAACTCGAAGGTCGTCCCCTGCTTGGGGACCTGCCGCACCCGAGAGCCATCGTCGATGTGGAGCGTTCGCATCGTCTCGACGACGACACGCCCCGCTATCCCGACCAGGTCGGGGTTCGCGGCCGCTTTGACCTCCACGGGGAGGCCGTTGAGTTCGTGTCGAGTCAGGGTCTCGGGCGTGAGCGGCATTATTCGAGGTCGCCTTCTTCCGTCTGGATCGTCTTGATCCGGGCGATGGTCTTCTTCAGTTCCTTCACGCGACCGGGGTTGTCCGGCGCGCCACCCGCCGCCTGGACGGCCTTCGCGTTGAGCAGCTCGGTCTCGAGCTCCTCGACTTCGGCCTGTCGCTCGGCGGGCGTCATGTCGCGGATCTCCGCGGTGTAGAGGATCGCCATCTACGCGTCCTCCTCCTCGTCGGCTTCGTCGTCGTCGGCCGCTTCCATCTCGGCGACGAGGTCGGCGGCTTCCGCCTCGACCTCCTCGTCGAGCGCCTCTTCGGCGGCTGCCTCGGCAGCCGCTTCGTCGGCCTCGGTGTCGTCGGGCTCGTCGACGACTTCCTCGTCGGCCTCGTCGACGACTTCCTCTTCGACCTCGACGACCTCCTCGTCGAGCACCTCGTCGGGCTCGTCGGTGGGGACCTCGACGTCTTCCTCGGAGAAGTCGGGGACCTCCTCGGGCTCTTCCTCGAGGAGTTCCTCGACGCTCTCGCCGCCGGTCTCGGCGACCTGCTCGACGGCCTCGACCTCGACGTCCTCCTCGATGGAGAAGTCGTCGGGGAGTTCGGCTCCCGGCGG
This sequence comes from Salinigranum halophilum, assembly GCF_007004735.1. NCBI lineage: Archaea > Methanobacteriati > Methanobacteriota > Halobacteria > Halobacteriales > Haloferacaceae > Salinigranum > Salinigranum halophilum. The sequence goes on along the minus strand of NZ_SSNL01000003.1, from coordinate 695,934 downwards.
GATGATCTTCACCGTGACACCGATGGTACCGAGCTTCATGACGGCGACGCCCTGACCCTCGTCGACGATCTCCTCCGCGGGCTCACCGTTGTGCTTGATGTAGCCGCGGTTGAACTTCTCGACGCGCGAGCGAGCGCCCGTGACCTTCCCGCTCAGGACGATCTCGGCGCCGAGTGCGCCGGCTTCCATGATGCGGTCGATGGTCGTGTGGCCGGCCTTCCGGAAGTACCAGCCGCGCTCGAGCGCGTTGGCGAGGCGGTCGGCGACGATGCGGGCGTTCAGGTCGGGTTCGTCGACCTCCTGGACGTCGATCTGGGGGTCGTCCAGGTTGAACCGGTCTTCGAGTTCGCGGGTCACCTTGCGGATGTTCTTCCCGCCCTTCCCGATGACCATCCCGGGCTTTTCGGCCTTGAGGACGATCTGGGTGCCCATCGGCGTCTTCGCGACCTCCATCCCGCCGTAGCCGGCGCGACCGAGTTCGTCCGCGAAGAACTCGTCGATCTGCGAGCGCTGAAGTCCGTTCTCGATGAACTGGTGTTCGTCTGCCATTATTGGGCCTCCTCGATGATGAGTTCCACGTCACAGAGCGTCGTGTTCCACGGGTCGGCGCGACCGAACGCGCGCGGTTTGCGGCCGGGACGCTCGCCCGTCTTGTGGGCGGCGACGTGCTTGATGGTCATCTCCGACCCCTCGAAGCCCTGCTCGTCCGCGTTGTTGCGGACGTTCTCGATGAGCTTCAGGAAATCCTTCGACGCCTTCTCGGGGTAGCGACCCGCGTCCCAGCCCTCGATGTCGGAGCGGTGTCCGACACCGGAGTTGTGCTGTTTGAACGGGACCGAGCGCTCCTCGTTGATGACGGCCTCGAGGTACGCCTCGGCCTCGGTGACCGTCTTCCCCTTGATGGCACGGGAGATGGCCTTGCTGTGCTTGAGGCTGATGGGCCGGTCGCGGAGCATCCCCTTGGCGGTGGTCTCCGGGTCGGCCTCGACGCTGTAGTTGATTCCCATGGTTTACTTGAGTGGCACGAACTTCGACGAGCGGGTCGCACCGATGCCGGCCTGGCCGTGCTCGACGGACGTCCGCGTCAGCTGGAACTCGCCCAGGTAGTGCCCGATCATCTCGGGCTGGATACGCACGCGCTCGAACTCCTGGCCGTTGTAGACGGCGAACGTCTTGTCGACGAACGACGGCACGACGACCATGTCGCGCAGGTGCGTCCGAATCGGGTTGTTGGCCGTCTCCTCGGGGTCCGCGTCGCGGACGTTCTCCAGGAGCTTCTCGTGCTGGGCCGTCAGCCCTCGGGTGATGGTTCGCCGCTGGCGAGCGGGGAGCAGTTCCGCGACCTCGTCGAGCTCCATATCCTGCAACTCGTCGAGCGTGTGACCGCGGTAGGTGAAGTCACCCTCGCGGCCGGTACGGTATTCCGAACTCATGATTACTTGTTCCCTGCCTTGCCGCCACGACCGGTCCGCTTGGAGGCGATGTCGCCCACCTTGCGGCCCGGCGGCGCGTTACGCGAGACGGACTTGGGTTTGCCGGGGTGTTGTCGACCGCCGCCACCGAACGGGTGGTCGACGGCGTTCATCGCGACGCCGCGAACGCGCGGATACTTCGAGCCGCGCGAGCGCATCTTGTGGTACTTGTTACCGGCCTTGACGAACGGCTTCTCCGTTCGACCGCCGCCGGCCACCACGCCGATTGTCGCTCGGCACTCGGGGCTGAGGCGCTTGACCTCGCCCGAGGGGAGCTTCACGACCGCGACGCGGCGGTCGTGGCTCAGGAGCTGTGCCGAGGTGCCCGACGCGCGGGCGAACTTCCCGCCGTCGCCGGGGGACGACTCGACGTTACACACCGGAACCCCCTCGGGGATCTCCGCGAGCGGGAGCGTGTTTCCGGGCTTGATCTCGGCGGAGACACCGACCTGGATGGTGTCGCCGACCGTGATGCCCTCGGGCGCGAGGACGAGGCGCTGGTCGCCGTCTTCGAACTCGATGGCGGCGATGGGCGCGCTGCGGGCGGGGTCGTGCTCGATGTCGACGACCGTGCCCGAGACGGTGTCCTTCTCCTCGCTCTTCTTGTGCGACAGTTCAGCCTTGTATCGGTGCGACGGCGCTCGGTACGTCGAGGAGCCGTGCCCGCGTTTCTGTCCCTGGATTCGTCGTCCCATCTAGAACACCCCGATTCTGGAGGCGATCTCCTGCGCGTCGTCCTCCTCGGACAGACGCACGGTCGCCTTCTTCTTACCTTTCGGAGTCACCTGCGTGTTCACTTTGTCGATGGTGACCTCGTATCGGCTCTCTACCTGCGCTTTGATCTCGTCTTTGGTGGCGTCGAGGTGGACGATGAACTGGAGCTTGTTGTCGAAGTCCATCTCGTTCATCGCCTTCTCCGTGACGAGCGGGTGGTGGATGACACCGTTCATCGCTCTGCCACCTCCGCGAGGGCGCTCTCGGTCCACACGGTCAGTCGACCGGCGTGGGTGCCCGGCGCGAGGTCCTCGGCGGAGACGTTCGTCGCGGTGGCGACGTCGACGCCGGCGAGGTTCCGAGCGGCCTTCGACGGCTCCTCGCTCGTGACGAAGAGGATCGACGTGGGGCGCGTGTACTTGCGACCGCGGGTCTTCCCGCGGCCGGCACGGACCTTCCGTTCGTCCGCGCGCTCGATGTCGGCGTCCAGGCCGACGGCCTCGAGGAAGGAGACGACCTCTTTCGTCTTGACGAGCGATTCGAACTCGTCGCTGACGACGAGCGGGAGTTCGACGTCGTCGTCGAACTGGTGCCCGCGCTCGCGGACGAGGTCGACGTCGGCAGTGGCCGCGATGGCCGACCGCACGGCGAGCTGCCGTTCCTTGTCGTTGATTCGCTTCCCCTGGTCCTTCTCGGCCTTCGGCGGGTGGGCCTTGCGGCCACCCACGGTCTGGGGAACGCGGCGGCCCTGCCCGTTCTCACGGGGCACGTGGGCCATGCCGCGCCCACTACCCATGGACTCGGCCGGGGTTCGCATCCCGGCGAAGGGGTCGGCGCCGTACGCCTGCTTCCGGTTGGCCTGTGCGGAGACGACCGCCCGCTGGATGAGGTCCGGGCGGAAGGGCGTGTCGAACACGTCGGGGAGGTCGACCTCGCCCGCATCGTCGCCGTTCAGGTCGCGTACTGTTGCGTTCATTATCCTTGGTTCGAAGCGGTAGAGACGTAGCGCACCTCGGGGTCGAGGCGCGGCTGGTCGTTCGGCCGGACGGCCGGGCGGAATCGGAGGAGCCGTTTGTTCGGCCCCGGGAGCGAGCCCTTCACGAGCGCGTACGAGCCGTCGACCTCGCCGTAGTTGACGAACCCGCCGTCGACGCTGGCGTCGGAGCCGTCCCCGACGTCGATGAGGCGCTTGTTGAGCTCGGTGCGCTGGTGGTAGCCCGTCTGCCCCTGCTGGGGGACGGTCGAGCGCACGCGCGAGGGGTTCCACGGGCCGAGGTTGCCGATACGTCGGCGCCACCCCTGGCGGGCGTGCTTCCCTTTGCGCTTCTGGACGCCCCAGCGCTTGACGGGGCCCTGGGTGCCCTTCCCCTTCGTGATACCCGACACGTCGAGGTACTGACCGGGGCGGAACACGTCGTTGACGGCGTGCTCACCGCCCTCGGCGAGGAGGTCGAGCGCGAAGTCGGCGCGCTCGTCGAGCGAGCCGCCGCCGACGCGCGTCTCCATCACGTCGGGCTTCTTCTTCGGGACGTTCGCGAGGGCGCCGGGGACCGTGTGGGTGATCATCCGCAGGTCGTCGACCGCCCCCTCGTCGAGGAGGGCACGGAGGTCGTCGGCGTCCTCGTCGAACGTGTCTTCGGCCGGCAGCGAGAGCGTACGCGAGAGGTCCTCGTGGAACTCGCTCGCCCACACCTCGGTGGTCGGCTTCATACCGTACGACGTCTGTTCGTAGGCTCTGAGGGCGACGGCGCGCATCGGCGGCGTCTCGACGACGGTCACCGGCACGGATTCCTCCATCCCCTCGCGGGCGGAGTTGGCCTGGTCGTTGACCATGACGACGTGGGTCATTCCGGCCTTGTAGCCGGCGAATCCCTGCAGTGCAGGGGACCCCTCGTCGTCGGGCCACGAGCGGAACCGCGGAACTTCGCTCTCCGCGCGCTTTCGCGGGCTGTAGCCCATCGAGCCTTTGCGTGGTCTGCTTGGTTGTGGCATGTGTGTTACTCCGTCTGGCTTGGGAGTGTCAGGGACGCGAGGGAGGCGAACATGGCTTCTTCGGTCCGCACGACCTCGCTGCCCTGATTCGGAATCGTATTCAGCCAGAGGTCGAACCCCGGATCGTCGGGTTCGACTTCGCCACCTTCCGCGGCGGCGACGGCCTCGGTCTCGATGCCGAGGATGTCCGGAAGGCCCCGACCCGGTGCGCCGAAGGCGACTGTCGCGCCTCCGGCGACCTGTCGGGAGAGGTCCGCCACACCGTCGGCGGACAACGGCCGCCCGAAGCGGGATGTCGCCACGCGAATCCCGGCGTCGGGGCGGGCCAACGCTTCCGCGAGGTCCATACGGGCGACGTCGTACCCCGGCTGTGGGGCGTCGACGATCCGCGCACGGACCGGCTCTCTCGAAGAGATCCTGATGGTGACGCGCTCTCCCTCCTCGACCGCCATCTCGGGGGGGACGAGGAGCGAGATCGGGTGTTGCAGTCCGCAAGTGACCCGAACGCGGCCTTCAGGTCCGACCTCAGTCACGATTCCCTGTGTTAACGACCCCGACTCGTCCGAGTCGGAGCCGGTCGTAGACGCGATTCGGAGGGGCGGCAAGACACCGACGTACGCCAGTTCGTCCCGCCTGTCCCACACCTCCTTTCGGAGGTGGGGTGGTGTGGCGGCGTACCGGAGTACGGTTTCGACGAACCCGCCTCCCCACCTCGTCTCGCCTTCCCGGTCGGGGAAGACGACGAGGCGGTCCGCCCGGAACACCGTCGCCGCACGGGCGACGTAGCCGAGTTTGCGAGTCGCCTCGCGTTGGTCCTCGGCTTCCCGGACGAGGGAAGACGGCACGAGTACGCTGAGTGTCATGCCGAGCCGTCCATCGTCGCGTCTAGACTGTACCCAACGTACCTGAGCCTCGTTGAAAAGGGTAGCGAATCGTGTGTGGGGGTGTGAGGCCCTGACAGTCTCGTAAACACGAGAATCCGTGTGTAGAGTTCACGTGTGGGGGCCCCACACGCGTTCGGGGGACATCCCGAGGGGCGTGCAGAGAATAACTCCTCGCGCGCGGGCGCGAATCAGAGAAACCGAAAGCCGAGGAGAGTCGGACGGAGAGTCGTTCGCAGCGGTTCTCGTTCGGTGGCGCTCGTCCCCCGCCTGGCTTACTTCGGCTGGACGTCGCCGGCGAACGTCTGCATCGTGATGACCCCGTCCTCGATGCGGAACGTGTCCGTGCAGAACGCGTAGTGGTTGTCGGGCGTCTCGCCGTGCCAGACGATGTACGCGGTGTCGCCTTCGATCTCTTCCATCTCCAGTTCGGCCGTCGACCCCGCCTGTGAGAACTCGTCGAAGATGTTCGTGAACAGGCCCTCGATCTCGTCGAGTCCACGGAACGTGCCCATGTTCGTGATGACGACAGACCCCTCGTCGTAGTCTTCCATCACCATGTCGAGGTCCTGTGTCGTGAACGCATCCCAGTGGTGGTCCAGAATCTCTTTCGTCGTCATGTAGGGTGCCTCATATGTCAATGGGTGAGAACTATCATCAATGTTTGGTTCGGGGAGCGAACAGTGTCACAGCGAGGCTCTCGTCCTGTGTTTCTCTGCCACGGCGTCGGTGAAAGGACGGATTTTTATATGACCGTGGCATTAGCAGTTAATGCGTAGAACGCGCAGGACGCGCTGGTAGTGTAGTGGTATCACGTGACCTTGCCATGGTCACAACCTGGGTTCAAATCCCAGCCAGCGCACTTCCGCCCTTGTGGGCACTCTGACGCCATTTTTCGCTGACCTTGGTGGCGCAACAATGAACGTCGAAGAATCCAGAAGACGCTAATTTTCGAACCCTCCGTAGTCACGCGATTACCGTTACTGTAGGGCTTCCTACAGACACTATAGCAGTTTCACACCCGCTCGATGGACTCAAACACAGACGAATCCCCGGATTACGATTTCCGTATCGTCGCACAGCAGACTGAATCCGCGCTCGATGAGTTCGGCCCGCGCGTCGATGCAGATTATCGCAAGTTCAAACAGGACTTCCTGAAGTGGCTCTCCACTCTGGGGAAGAACCCGACCCGCCGCCGAGGATACTCAGCTACGACACTCAAGACGACGAACTACAAGGTCGATAAAGCGTACCGCTGGCTCTGGCGCACTGAAGGGAAGTACAGTCTCAACTTCGGTCCCACGCACGCGGACGAGATGATGGAAGAGTTAGCGTTGATGAGTAATTACGCCGACTCGACCCTCCTGACCTTCGTGAAGGCAATCAAACGCCTGTTCAAGTACAAGAACCATCAGGAGAACACTGACCACGAGTGGGACTGCAAGGTTCAGCTCTCACAAGCGACCACCAGTAACACTCGGGACTACTTCCGTCAGAGCGAATTCCCCGCGCTCTATGAAGCGGCACTCTCGTACAACACAGTCAAGAGTTACAACAACAGCACGATGACACCTGAAGAGCGGGAGAATCTGAAAATTCACTTAGCGCAACGGTTCGGAGTCGAGAAGGAACATATCAGTCCCGACCACTTCAAACGGGCGAACTGTTGGAAGGTCCCATCTCTTGTTTCCGTCACGCTTGATACTGGACTTCGGCCCATCGAGGTCGGCCGCGCGACGGTCGACTGGGTGAACCTCCAACATGGGGAACTCAATATCCCGAAAGAAGAATCGACGAAGAATTACGAGAACTGGTCGTGCGCCCTCTCACAGAAGACGGTCGATGCGCTTGGACGCTGGATGAACGAACGGCAGGTCTACGAAGACTACGACGGCCGTGACGACCTCTGGCTGACTCAACGCGCGAACCCCTACGACTCGAACTCGCTCAACTACTTGCTTGACAAATTGCTGGAAGAAGCTGACATAGACAGCCAGGGGCGCGACCTCTCGTGGTACTCGATTCGCCACGGTGTTGCGACTCTGTGGGCCAACAACGAGGGAATCCACCACGCCCGCGACCAGTTGCGTCACAAGAGTAGTAGTACGACTATGCGATACGTCCACTCTGACTCAAAGATTCGGGGAGAGAAGGCCGACTCGATGTGGTGAGACTGTGGCTGATTTGTTACAAGTCACCGTCTAGACCCACCCTTACCTATTAGAAATGCGAGAAAGGTTAGGACGCCAGTCACCAATACCCAAAGGGCACGAGTAGTCTGGATGAACTCGGCTATTTCGCTCAAGGTCAGTGGGTCTTTTTTAATTATCACCGACTGTGAGTAGCCTGTTGCATCGTACAGGTGGTTACTGTCCTCGTCCAAAACGAGAACATTCACTCGATGCTCTCCGAGAGAGCTTTCCCCCGTGGTGAACGCCAACGGTATCTCCCTGGTTTGTCCCGCATCGAGCGAAAATTGTTTATATTCTTGATATTTTGTCATAGCATCTGGTCTGTCAGTCGCAACCAGAATGACTGCCTCCCCAGTAGCGTTTCCGATATTCTTGACCTCTAACACCCCTTCCACATTTGAACCCCTTTTTATCACATTTTGAGTTATATTGAACTCAGTGATACAAATTTCAGAGTTCTCCTGAGCATTACACGATAGGCTATCTTGTGCCAGTGCTGGTGACACTGAGATACCTGAGAAGAGTGCCAGGGCGACTACTGAGAGAATAGCTATGCGTCGCATTATTATCGGAGTGGTTCTGTTGGGAAATAGAACTTTCGTGGAATACAGTTAACCTTGACCGACCATTGGATTATCAGAATACTATGATTTCCAGTGGACTCCTAATTAGGCTCACGAGAGGGATATGAACTCAATTAGTGATTTCCGGATTCTGTCCACTGTATCGACGGCATCGCTCGAAATAATGCCTCTCAGCGCGTATTTTCGAGGGTATCGCAGAACACCTTGCCATGGTCACAACCTGGGTTCAAATCCCAGCCAGCGCACTTCTCTCGAACACAAGACGGCGAGCGACCGCTCCGCGTGTCGCTCGCGCTGGTGAGAGTCGGTGCGTGAAGGTCGTCGAGCGACCAGCGAGTGGACCGCCCGTGACTCACGACCTCACTCGACGCGTCGCCGAGACGTTCACTCGAGAACGTGTAACTCAAAATACTTGTTCCTGTGCCGTGTTACCACAGGTGGGATGCCCGAACTCACCATCTCGGACGAGCTCTACACCCAGCTCGAGACGGAAACGACAGACGGTGACGTCGAGGGGACGCTGTGGCGGATGGTCGCGATGTACCGGAGAACCCACAGCCCGCAGGCGGACCACGAGTGACACAGGAGCGTTCCGGTCGAACGTAAGCGGGTCGTCGTCCCAGTGACGAACGGGCCGACGACCGAGGCGGACGTCGAGCGGAGCGGACGAGGCGTTCAGGCCGCGAAGAACTGCGTGAGCTCTTCGTCGGTGACCTCGAGCCGGCGCGTGCTGTCGACCGTCTCGAGCTTCGCGGCCGAGACGTGCCAGCTGCCGTACTCGGCGACGCGCTCGAACTCGGTGTCGGCCTCGAAGCCGCGGTAGTCTTTCTGGAGGGTGATTTTGTTCATCACATCCGTTCGAACGCGCTTCGAGGGTTAAAGACTTACTATGAAACGAATTAAAATATTCATCTTCGTTCAGGAACGGCCACATTCGGTAGACGTTCGAGAGATTCTATCTCAGACGACTCCCACGACGTCCGGAATGCCGGTCAGCCGACGCTCTGTGGGCGTGACGCGTGGCGAAAACTGAGACTGCACCGCTCGAACGGGTGTGCAGACCGGTTACGCGGCGAAGAACTTGAGGAGTTCGTCGGCGGTGACCTCGAGGCGGCCCGTTCCGTCGACCGTTTCGAGCTTCGCGGTCGAGACGTGCCAGTGGTCGTACGTCGCAACACGGTCGAACTCGGTACCGGCGTCGAAGCCGCGGAGCGACTCCGTGAGTGTCAGAATACGGCTCATACTCGATGGGAGCCGACTCGAACGTTAAACGTTTACTATTTCAGTAGTAAACTATCACGGACGACCACAGACGAGCACGATTACCCGTGAACGACACGGGCACACACGGTTCGAGCGAGCGCCGTCTGCGCGGGTTACGACCGTCGGCACCGTCGACGCCGCGGCGTCAGAACTCGTGTTGCTTCTGGTGTTTCAGGCGTTCGGCGACGATACCGGGGACGGTCGTCTGACAGCGACGGCAGCGCCACGAGGGCTTCGTCACGCCTTCGAGTTTCGTCAGGTCGCGCTTGGTCTGCAAGAGCGCGTTACAGCCAGAACAGCGGCGAGTGATCGCCATACTCGCCCCTACGCCCGAGGCGTATTTGAAACTATCTTCGGAGCCGATACGTCGGCGACGAGTCGGGGACGGTCTCAGTCCTCGAGGACGTACACGAGGTCCTCGCGCCGAGCGCCACACTCACACCGTGCGGGGAGGGCATCGAGCGACCCGAGCGCGCCACAGTCGAGGCAGCGCCAGACGAGGAACGCCTCGCCGAACTCGTTCGGGAGCCGCTTGTTTCGCACCGAGACGGGCGGTCGAACCGCGCGCGACTCGGTGACCGCGCTAGCCGTCTCCGTCCCGCTGTCGACCAACCGTTGCGTCTGGGTCTCGGTGTGCTCCTCGTGACGGACGGTCCCCGGGGTCATCGGGCTCGGTGTTCGAACAGCCATGGTAGCGAGACGCACGCCATAATATTAAACACGGAGCGTACCCGTCGGTTACTCTGACTCTCGTGGCGACCAGGTGAGTTCGAGCGTGACCGGACCGGCGAACAGGCCGGTGTCGGTCCGGGCGACGACGGCGTCGGGGAGGGGAAGGGTTATTCGGCGGTTGCCGACGGTCACCACGACCTCGTCACTCTCTGCGGATTCGGTGGCCGCCTCGAGGGCGTGTTCGAGTGCTTCGAGCGCGTCGGTCACCTCGTCGCGAGCGGGCCCCGTCGAGTTGTCGTAGTCGACGCCGCCCAGGAGGGGCCGGACGTTGACGTCGCGGGAGCGGTTCGACAGGACGGCGTTGATGGCCGCGCCGAGGAGGATGACCAGCCCCGAGAAGTACAGCCAGGTGAGGAGGACGAGGATGCCCGCGACGATGCTGGGGTCTTGGGCCTTCGAGCTGACGGAGGCGTAGAGCTGAAAGAGCGTCTCGAACGACGCCAGACCGACGGCGGCGAAGGCGACGCCGGGGAGGACCTCGACGACACTGACGTCCGAGTCGGGGAAGACGTAGTACATCGGGAAGAGGGCGACGCCGATGAGGGCGACGAGCACGAGGCGGTGGGCGACCCAGGCGACCCCGGAGGCCCCGAACGACAGCTGTGATTCGACGACGATGGCCACGACGATGGTGACGCCGAAGACGACGAGGACGAGGATGCCGTCCGAGACCTGATCGGCGAACGTGTTGGCCGCCTCGGACTCGTAGATATCGGAGAAGGCGGTGTCGAGCCCGCGGAAGATGCGGAGGGTCCCCCACACGAGGAAGACGAGTCCGAACAGCGACAGCCCCGCCGAGCCGCCAGCCTGGGAGAGTTCGCCGACGAAGATGGGCGCTGCGCCGGGCGTGATGACCGAGGCGACGAACCGCTCGAATGCCGCCTGGAGGCTCTGGTCGCCGATGCGGGCGACGACGGCGAGCACCAAGAGCAGTAGTGGGAGCAGCGAGACGAACGCGTGGTAGGCGATGCTCCCGGCCATGAAGGTGAGTCGCTCGGCACGGATCTCGTGGACGATGGCGCGGAGGAGGACGAACGCACGCTCGACCCGCGGGTCTGCAGCGACGGCGCGAGAGATGACGGACATCGAATCGGATACGGTCGGGAGGAAGATAACCTGACAGGGCACACGGGTGTCGGCGCGGTCGCGGCGCGGCGTCACCCGACCACCGACAGTTACGTTCTCTGCCCGCGTCTCCCGACCATGACCGTCATCGCGATGCTGAGTGTGGCACCAGTCATCGAAGGGAGCATGGCCTCGGAGGTGGCGAAGGCCATCGCCGCGCTCGACGACTTCGACGTCGCCTACGAGACGAACCCGATGGGGACCGTCGTCGAGGCCGACGACGTCGACACCCTCCTCGACGCCGTCGCTGCGGCACACAAGGCCGTCGACGGCGACCGCGTCTCGACGTTCCTGAAGATCGACGACAAGCGGACCCGGACGCAGGAAGCGAGCGAGAAGGTCAGCCGGGTCGAAGCGGAACTGGGGCGCGAGGCGAGACGCACCCGATAGAACCCGGCACCATTTATCCGAGGCCGCGGAAGACGAGGTATGGAGAGTCTCAACCGGATGGCCATCGAACTCGTCGACGAGGTGCTGGACTTCGCCGACGAACTCGGGGTCGTCGTCTACGAACTCGACTCCGGCGCGACGGTCATCGACTGTGGCGTCGACGCCGAGGCCGGCCTGGAGGCGGGCCTCCTCCTCACGGAGGTGCAGACGGCTGGTCTCGCGACCGTACAGACGCGAATGGACGAGGTGGCGGGCGCGCCCGTCCCCCACGTCGAACTCACGACCGACCACCCGGCACTCGCGCTGCTCTGTTCGCAGAAGGCCGGCTGGGAACTCGCGTTCGAGGGCGAGGAGGGGGGGCCGGGGTTCGACGGCCTCGGGTCCGGCCCGGCCCGTGCGCTGGTCGGTCAAGAGAGCGAGTTCCAGGCCGTCGGCTACTACGACGAGTTCGACCTCACCGTTCTCACCGTCGAGAGCATCGACCTGCCCGACGACGCCGTCGCCGAACACGTCTCGGAGCTCACGGGCGTCGAGCCGTCGGGCGTCTTCTTGCCGACGTTCGCCACCGGGTCGACCGTCGGGAGCGTGACGATGGCCGCACGGGCAGCCGAACTCGCCGTCTTCCGTCTCTTCGAACTCGGCTACGACCCGACGGACGTGCTCACAGTCTCGGGGTCGGCACCCGTCGCGCCCGTCAGCTACGACGAGGGCGTCGCGATGGGTCGGACGAACGACGCGCTCGCGTACGGCGGGCAGGTGTACATACAGGTCCGCGAGGACAGTGACGTCTTCGACGAACTCCCCTCGACCGCCGCCGAGGAGTACGGCACCCCGTTCGAGACGGTCTTCGAGGAGGCCGACTGGGATTTCTACGAAGTCCCCGGGTCGGTGTTCGCCCCCGCACAGGTCACCGTCGACGTCGTCGACGGCCCGACGCGGGTGCTGGGCGGGACCGACGAGGAGTTGCTCGCGGAGTCGTTCGGGTTCGCGTAGGGGGTCGAGATGACGCGGTTCAAACTCGTTCCGGAGCCACCCGAGCGCGTCGAGGCGGTCGCCGAGGCACAGCGTGCCGTCCCGCTCGTCCCGGGCACCGAGGACGACTGCTGTGCACGGCTCATGCGACGGCTCGAGTTCCCGAGCCGGGACGTGGCGCGGACGTGGCTCACGTTCCTCCGCGCACTGGAACTCGCCGAGGAACGCGAGACGGGGTTCGTCCGTCGCTCACAGGAGCCGACACCGGCGCATCTCCGAAGCGCGTTTCTCGACCGCGTGTACGGCGCGCGCGAAGTGCGCGACGCCCTCACCGCGGAGCCGCGAGACGCCGACGCCGTCTTCGCGCGGTTCGAGGCGCGCGTTCCGGTGTGGGAACACCACAAGGACCCGTCGGGGTGGCGCGAGACGTGGCGCGAACGCGTCGGCTTCATCCTCGACTGGCTCGTCCTGCTCGGTCTCGCCGAGCGCCGTGCGGAGGGGTACGTCGTCGACGAGACCGGTCGCTCGGTCGGGAGCGACGGGGCAGATTGCGGGCGCTGACCACGCACCCACCCGCCGGGCACACGGCTTTTCTCCGAACCGCCCCTACGGCACACTGATGACGAACCCCCCGGTCGACACCGTCCTGTTCGACCTCGACGACACCCTGGTGACCTACAACAGGAGCACGGCCGAGGTGCTCGACGAGGCGTTCGCGGCCGTCGGCGTCGACCCGTTCTTCGCCGCCGAGGCGTACTTCTCGCGCTACGAGGAGTTCCTGCCGGTGACCGACTCCATCGAGGGGCTTCGAGAGGCGTGTTTCTCCGCCATCGCCGCCGACAACGGGTACGACTCGACGCTCGGCCGCGACGTCGCCCGGGCGTTCAACGCGCGTCGCGACCACGGCGACGTCAGGCTCCTGCCGGGCGCGCGCGAGGTACTCGACGCGTTTGCCGGCGAGTATCGACTGGGAATCGTGACGAACGGGATGCCGGCGGTCCAGCGGCCGAAGCTCGCGAGCGCAGAGTTGGACGAGACGTTCGAGACGGTCGTCTTCGCCGGTCACGACACCGAGCCGAAACCGGCCGCCGAGCCGTTCCGCCGGGCCCTGTCGGCGCTCGACTCGGACGCCGAGACGGCCGTCCACGTCGGCAACTCGCTCGCGTCCGACGTGGCCGGCGCACACGCGGCGGGGCTCCGGAGTGTCTGGATTCCCGCGTACGAGGAGGAGGCGACGATCAAGCCGCACTACCGTCTCGATTCCCTCTGGTCGTTGCAAAACCTATCATGGTGAGGATACGATGGGTCCTACCCCGCCCGTCTTGAGGTGATCTTCAAAGCTCGTCCGTAGTCACGCTGACAAGGCCGTTCCGTGAGAGGTCGGCGACGAAGCCGATAAACAGCGTGAGGGCGAACGCGACCACCGAAATCCGAGAGGGGAGCGGAGCTGAAGTAATCAGCGAGCCGAACAGAACGACGAGCAGAAAGGCAACCACCGCGACGACGGCCCCCACTAGGAGCTCCGAGAGCATCACCAATACTCGTTGTCCACCCCGCTGGAGGCTCGCAAGCGAGGATGCGTGGACGAGTGCCGCAAACATCTTGCCAACGGCCACGGGGACGGTTGCAGCAAACAACTGTGCTTTAGTCGCCAGGTCGTACTTCGTCGGGAGTTCCAGCCCGAATACCGTGTTGAGGACGTCGGCGATCGCACCGGGTGCCACGAGAGGAACAGTCACGACAAGCAGCCCGATTCCGGTCACCACCGCGATGCCGACACGTTCTTCAGAATCAATCGAAACAGCCCCTCCACCGACGTACAACAGGCAGGCAATCACAAACGTGCAGAGGAACAGTCCACCGACTGCTGGCAAGACTGACCCTGTCCGGAGCAGCAGGAAGATGATGAACACGTAAATGAGCCCGACGAGCACCGGAAGTCCGAGAAGGAAGTGGGCTTTCAGCGCGGCAGGGAGGCCGTCAGCCGCGTGCGTAGGCAAAACCAATTTGGCTTGTACGAGGGCGAAGACGAGTCCCACCCAGAGACAGAGGGAAACGAAGGCAATGCTAACCAGGACGAGGAGTCCAGTGAGTGGCTGGGAGAGGGGGATACCGGCCAAGGGGAGCGGGCCGTCCAACACACCGAACAGGTGGTCGACCAAGATGGCAACTGTCAGTACGATTAAATAGAGAAGTGCACCGGAGAGGCTGGTCCCCCAGAACGCCCCGAGTAGTGCACTCGTTTCGGATTCCGCCTCGACGTCCGCATCGGTGCCTGATTCTACGGCTGTATTTGAGTGTGGTGTCCGCTCTGACACCGCAGTCTTCGTCGGAGATGTCGCCGCGAGAAGCAGCCCACCAACGAACACCAAGAGCCAGCCGAGGTACCATCCTAATCGGCTACGCATGGAGTTGATCCCTTCGTTATCGGAATCAGTCATCCCGCTGCACGAATAGCCGTCGAGTAGTAAATCCCGGCTATACCAAGTCAGTCGTAGACCTGCGTAACCGTCCCGACGCCCTTACTCCGTCCCTCGCGGAAGACGAAGCGCTGACCCTCCTCGACCAGGTACGGGCGGAATTTGAATTCGATATCCGTCGTCCCGCTGTCGCCGGGGAGCAACTGCCCACCCGCGGGCCGGAACACCGCCGCCTCGCTGATGGTTTCGAGGTGGATGACCGGCTCGTAGCCCGAGCCGATTCTGGTCGGGTGGTTGAGCACCATCACCTCCGCCTCGAACCGCTTGACCGGCGTGGGGTCGGCGTCGGCCGGGAGGAGGACCATCCCGCGCTCGAGGTCGGCCTCGCGGACACCCTTGAGCGCGATGCCGACGATACGGCCGGCCTTCGCGCGGTCGACACGGTGGTAGTGCATCTCGATGGAGCGGACTTCGACCTCCCGGAAGGCACCGTCGGCCATCGGGCCGACGAGGAGTTCGTCACCGGCCTCGACAGTCCCGGCGTTCACCGTCCCGGAGGCGACGGCCCCGACGCCCGTGACGGAGTACGAGCGGTCGATGTACATCCGGAAGTCGCCGTCCTCACGGGTCGTCTTCGGCAGGAACTCGAACAGATAGTCGAGTTCGTCGATCCCCTGTTTCGTCACGGCGCTGGTCCTGAGGATGGGGACGACGGCGTCGCCGATCTCCTCAGCGGCCGTCTCGACCCCGTGGCGTTCGATTCTGAGCGGCGTCTTCCCGACGTCGCGAAGGAGCCGTTCGACCTCCCGTTCGACCTCGCTGACGCGCTCGTCGGAGACCACGTCGACCTTGGTGAGCGCGACGATCGTGGGGAGCTCCATCGCGAGCAGGATACCGAGGTGTTCACGCGTCGTCCGGGTCGGCCCGTCGTCCGCGGCGACGACGATGAGGCCGTAGTCGAGTCGCTGGCCCACGAGTCCACGGATCGTCGTTCGGAGCCACGGCTCGTGGCCGACCGTGTCGACGAACGAGACGAGGCGGTCCGCCTCCTGAACGATTCGCGCGCGGTCGGCCTTCCGGTGTGGGTTTTCCATATGCACCGGCCCGTCCGAGTCGAAGCCGTAGACGCCGTACGAGAGGTCGGCGGAGAGCCCGCGTTCGACCTCGTGGGGTTGGACGTCGAGGAACGAACGAGTCGCGCCCTCGCCGTCGTCCGACCGGCCGGTCACGAGCGAACCGACGAGGGTCGATTTGCCGTGGTCGACGTGACCGGCCGTGCCGACGACGATGTGGTCGTCGTCGCCGTCGAGCATCGCTCCCTCGTGGAGGGTCGCGACGCCGACGAGGCCGTCGTCGCCGACACCCCACGTCTCGACGTCGTGGATGTGGGCGCCCGCCTCCTCCGCCAGGAGCGAGAGGACGTCCATCGACTCCGAGAACTCCTCCCGGGAGATACCGGCGATGCCACCGTCGTCGGTGACACCGATGACGTAGGTCGCCGTGCCGTCGCCCGAGAGGACGCGGTGGCGCAACTGTGCTGCGAGGCTCTCCATCCGCCCCTCCGAGAGATGGACGCTGCGGGACAGCCGTTCTTTGAACTCGATGTAGCCGCCCTCTTCCTCTCCGCGCTCGAGGGCCTCGTCGAGAACGGCCCGGTCAGCGCTCATGTCCGCGCGTAGGAAACCACCCACGTTAAGACTTTCCGTGGTACGAGTCCTCGTGTCACAGGAGCGCTCGTGAACGGGGGCCGGAAGCGAGTCGGCCGAGCCGAGCGGTCACGTCGGCTCCTCGGTCAGTCGCTCGTACGCCCGGTTGACGCGTTTGAACTCGTCCTCGTCGCCCGACGGGCGGTCCGGATGGACCTCCTTGACGCGTTCACGGTACGCGCTCCGAACGGCCGCCTCGTCGGCACCGGGGTCCAGTCCGAGCGTCCGGTACGCCTCGCGCTGTGAGGGCCCCGAGGACGCCTGTTGGCCGCCGAATCGGGACTGGCTCTGTCCCTGGCGCTGGGCACCGGCACCGAACCCGCCGGGCCCGGTGGGCCCGGCCTGGCCACCCTGTGGGCCGCGGAATCGACTGCCGGCCCGAACGCGCCGGGTCCGCGTCCGCTCTTGCAGTCGGCCGCTCGCCTGATACCACATGAAGTAGGTCGTCGCGGCGAACGGGACGGCGAGGACGAGCAAGAACAGCTGCTGGGTGAACGAGAGCACCACTAGGAGGACGGTCAGGCCGGCGAAGACGGCCGCGAGCCCCAAGACGAGTCGGTCTCGGTCCACACCCCCGCTTGGGCGCGCGGGATTGTAAGCGTCTCGCACCCGGCGACGCCACGACGAGGGTGGCGTGCGTCCGCCGACACCGATGCCGGGCAGACTCCCAGTGACGACGACGGCTGTGTGTGGCGTCGACCACCGGGCGGAACGCTCATGTCGATGTGCCGTCGATTGACACGAGAGTATGTACGGCGACGACAGCGACTCGTACCGGTGTGAGGTCTGTGGGAAGGAGTTCGAGACGAAGCGCGCCCTCAGAGCCCACGTCCACGCCGTCGGACTCGTCGACTGAGCGCGGACACGGGGCGAGCGGCGCTCAGCGGTACTGATTGAGCCGCTTCTTGAGTCGCTTCGCCGCGTCGCCGGCCACCTTGGCGAACGCCTCCCCCTGGTCTTCGCCGGCGAAGATGATGCCGCGAGAGGAGTTGACGAGGCCGACCCCGTCGGCGAGGCCGTGGGTGACCGCGGCCTCGGCGTCGCCACCCTGTGCACCCACGCCAGGAACCAAGAACGGAAGGTCGGGCACCTGTTCGCGGACCGACTCGAGTTCCTCGGGCGTGGTGGCCCCGACGACGAGGCCGACGTTTTCGTTCCCGTTCCACAGCTCTGCGAGCGCGGCGACCCGCTCGTACACCCGGTCACCCGAGGCGAGTTCGAGGTCCTGCAGGTCGCTCCCGCCGGGGTTGGAGGTGCGACAGAGGACGAACACGCCCTTGTCTGCTCGGGAGAGAAACGGCTCCAGCGAGTCCCGTCCGAGGTAGGGGTTGAGCGTAATCGCGTCGGCGTACTCGAGGAGTTTCGCATACTGTCGGGAGGTGTTGCCGATGTCGGCTCGCTTCGCATCGAGGAGGACGGGGACGTCCTTTCCGTGGGCGTACGCGATGGTCTCACGGAGCGCGCGCCACCCGTCGCCGTCCTCGTAGAAGGCGACGTTCGGCTTGTAGCAGGCGGCGTGTTCGTGCGTCTCGTCGATGATGCGGCGGTTGAACGCCCACCGCGGCAGGTCGTACTCGTGGAGGTGGTCGGGGAGACGCGCGGGGTCGGGGTCGAGTCCGACGGAGACGACGCTGTCGACGCGGGTGATACGGTCGCGGAGGCGGTCGAAGAAGCGCTCGGTCATTGCCGCGTATCCTCCCCGGGGACTCAAAGAGGGTTCGGGTTCGGCCGTGTGTGCCGTGACTGTTGGGCCGTCACGCCAGTGCGTCGTACACCACCCGCCCGTCCACGACGGTCAACACGGGGTCGATGTCGCGGATGCGTCCCGCATCCCACGGTGACTCGTCGAGGACGACCAGGTCCGCCCGAGTGCCGAGCGCGAGCGTCCCGAGTCGGTCCTCGTCGAAGCCCGCGTACGCGCCGCCGACGGTGTACGCCCGGAGCGCCTCGGTGACCGTGAGGCGCTGTTCCGCGGCAGGGGCGGTGACGGCGTGGTCGACGCCCAACAGCGGGTCGAGCGGCATACAGTCGCTCCCGAACGCGAGCGGGACGCCGGCGTCGACCATCGCGCGGTAGCGGTTCGTCTCGGTTCGTCGGTCGCCGAGTCGTCGCTCGTACAGTCCGCCCTCGTCGGCCCACTTCAGGAAGTTGGGCTGGACCGAGGCGACGACGCCGGCCGCTCGCATCCGCTCGATCGCCTCGTCGTCGGTGAGTTCCGCGTGTTCGATGCGGTGTCGCTGTCCGTCGCCGTCGACGGCCTCGAACGCGTCCAGGACGGCGTCGACCGCCTCGTCGCCGATCGCGTGCGCCGTCAGCTGAAAGCCCGCGGCGTCGGCCCGACGGACGAGGTCGTGGAGTTCCTCGGGCGGGACGACCCACTGCCCGGTCGTGTCGGCGTCTGCGTAGGGTTCGGACAGCTTCGCCGTCCGGCCGCCGAAGCTCCCGTCGGTGTAGGTCTTGATGGCACCGACCGTGACGAGCCCCGCCCCGTGGTTCGTCCGGAGGCCGACGTCGGTCAGGCAGTCGAGGTGGTCCGACCAGTAGTTGAGTCGAACGCGGAGTGAGAGTTCGTCCGCGGCTTCGAGGTCGCGGTACACCTCGGGGGCGTGAGAGTTCCGAACCATGTCGTGGACACCGGTGACGCCGCGCTCGTTGGCGTGGCGCTGTGCGGCCGCCAGGAGGTCGCGCGTCTCCGCGCGGGAGGGGGCGACGGCGTCCCAGACGTCGTCGACCGCCGACTCGACGAGGACGCCGGTCGCCTCGTCGTCGCCCTGTACGTCACCCCCGTGGTCGCCGGCGGCGAGACCGAGCCGGTCGAGTGCGGCCGAGTTGACGGAGGCGACGTGCATATCCTCGCGGAAGGCGACGACTGGGAGGGAGTCGGACACCGCGTCGAGTTCCGCCCGGGTGAGATAGCCGTCGTCGTCCCAGCGTGACTCGTCGTAGCCGAAGCCCTGGACCCACTCGCGTCCCCGCGCCGCCTCGTCCCGGCCGTCATCTCTCACGGCAACCGCGACCGCGCGTTCGCGGAGGCGGTCGAGCGCGTCGTCTCGAGCGTCGACGGAGAGGTCGGCGTGGACGAGCCGTCGTCCGACCATCGGGAGGTGCGTGTGGGCGTCGACGAAGCCCGGGAGGACCACTCGGCCGTCGAGGCTGACGACGCGGGTGTCGGTACCGGCGAGGAAGTCGACGTCGTAGGCGTTCGTGAGGCGGACGATTCGACCGTCGCGGACGGCGAGGGCCTCGTACGTCTCGTCGGGGTCGGAGAGGGTGTGTACCTCCGCGTCGGTGAGGATGAGGTCGGCGGCCGCGGTCATACACCCTCAGGTGTGATGGAGGGGCAAGAACGTTCGGGAGTCGGGAAACGAGGAGACGGCGTCGAGAGTGGACCGACAAGCGTTAGCCCCGCGAGGGAGACGTGGGCGTATGACCGACTCGAACACGGACACGAAGGGGGAGGCGGAGGCAGAGGCTGAAGCGCTCGCCGAACGCGTCCGCGCGGGCGACATCCGTTTTCACGCGCTCGAGGAGCACACCGACGCCGACACCGCGACGAGCGTCCGGCGACTCCTCGTCGAGGAGCAGTCGGGCGCGTCGCTCGACCACGTCGGTGCCTACTCGTTCGACGCGGCCGACGCCGACGCGAACATCGAGAACATGACGGGCACGGTTCAGATTCCCGCCGGCGTCGTCGGCCCCGTCTCCGTCGACGGCGGCGCCGCCGCCGGCGAGTATTACCTCCCGATGGCCACGACCGAGGGTGCACTGCTCGCCTCCGTCAACCGCGGCTGTTCCGTTATCGACCGCGCCGGGGGGGCCACTGCCCGCGTGACCGCGACGGGGATGACCCGCGCGCCCGTCTTCCGCGTCGAGTCGGTCGTCGAGGGTGAGGCGCTCGCGTCGTGGGTCCGCGACAACGGGTCGAAACTGAAAGAGGCCGCCGAGGAGACCACGAGCCACGGGGAGCTAGACGCGGTGAAGCCGTACGTCGTCGGCGACAACGTCTTCTTGCGGTTCAGATACGACACGAAGGACGCGATGGGAATGAACATGGCGACCATCGCCACACAGGCGGCGTGCGAGGTGGTCGAACGGGAGACGCCGGCCTCGCTCGTGGCCCTGTCGGGGAACCTCTGCACGGACAAGAAGCCCGCCGCAATCAACGCCGTCGAGGGGCGGGGCCGAAGCGTCACCGCGGACGTACTCATCCCGCGCGACGTCGTCGAAGCGCGCCTGCACACCACGCCCGAAGCGGTCGCGGAGATCAACACCCGGAAGAACCTCGTCGGCAGCGCGAAGGCCGGGTCGTTCGGCTTCAACGCCCACGTCGCCAACGTGGTCGCCGCGATGTTCCTCGCGACGGGACAGGACGCGGCGCAGGTCGTCGAAGGCGCGAACGCCATCACCACGGCCGAGGTCCGTGAGGAGGGACTCTACGCGTCGGTCTCACTCGCCTCACTCGAGGTCGGCACCGTCGGCGGCGGGACGAAGCTCCCGACGCAGGCGGAGGGCCTCGACGTGCTTGGGGTCCGCGGCGGCGGCGACCCGCCGGGAGCGAACGCCGACGCGCTCGCCGAGTGCATCGCGGTCGGTGCGCTCGCGGGCGAACTCTCCTTGCTGTCGGCGCTGGCGTCGAGACACCTCTCGTCGGCGCACGAGTCCCTCGGCCGGTAGCCGCCGAGACCGTTTCAGGTTCACTCCCACTTTCACTTCCACTTCCACCACGCGGCTGGCTCGCGCTTTTTCACCTCGCGCTCGATGGTCGTCACGCGCCCGTCGGCGAGCACCGGCGGGCGCGTCCACCATGCGCACAGATACGACAGACCCGACCCGCGCGAGCGACGCCACCGACGGGCGTGACGACTATCGAAGAGCGGTCCTGACACTCCGACTCGCGAAACTCGCCCTGGGCGTCCTCGTCTCGGCCCTGACGGCGCTTCGGTTGCTGGGAGTCGTCTGAGCCGTCGAAAGACGGAGTCAGAGCAGTCGGTAGCGACCGCGGCTCTCCGAGACCTCGCCGCGGCGCGTGAGCTTCTCCAGGAGGTCGCGGGCGGCCTCCGCGGGCACGCCGTTGTCGACCGCGTAGGCGACGACTCGGTCTTCGTCCGGGCGGTCGCCCTCGCGGATGGCGTCGCGGACCACCTGGTCACGGGTGCGCGACTGCTGCGTCTCCGTTCCCGCGGCCGCCACCTCGTCGGCGTCGAGCCCCGACCGCTCCAGATACTCCCGGTCGTCGACGACGGGTTCGTCCGTCTGTGCCTCCATCTGCGCGACGGAGTCGAGGCTCGAGAACGCCTCCGATGCGCCCTGTTTCTTCGCGAGCAACGCCGCTCGCGCCTGTCGGGCGGCGTCCCGGTCGTCGGACTCGAAGAAGCGTCGCAACGTTCGGGTCTGGTGGCGGCGGCCACAGCGAGGACACCGCGCCGTCTTCGACGACTCGGGGTCGGAGACCAGCCACAGCGCCGCACAGTCGGTACAGCCGACGACCGCGTACATACCCTCACTCTGCGGCCCCCACCCTTATATCGCTCGCCGTCGCGGGACTGCCATGGAGCGCGTTCCACTGTCCGCCGTCGAGGCCACCGAGGCCGTCGACGGTGTCCACCTCGCACAGCTCGCCGCCGGGACGGAGATGAGCGTCCAGCACTTCCGCATCGAGGCCGGCGCGACGGTCCCCGAGCACAGCCACCCGCACGAACAGACCGGCTACCTCACGGCCGGAACGCTCACCTTCCTCGTCGACGGCGAGGAACTCACCGTCTCGGCCGGCGACTCCTACGCGATTCCGGGCGGGGAGCCACACGCAGTGGAGAACCGTGGTGACACGACGGTGGAGGGCGTGGATATCTTCGCACCGCCCAGAGTGAACCCCGACTGGGACGGCGAAGACTAGGCCGCTGTGGACCGCCGGACACGTATTTACGTCCGGGTGAACGAGAGAGGAGTATGCGCAGACGTCCGGCGTGGGTCGGCGCGGCGAGCCCCTCCATTCGCGAGACGGCGCGGCGACAGCGCCGCCAGCGTCGGCGTCGACGACCGCGGTTCGCTCGTGTGGAGGGGGAGCGATGTCGCTGACGGACACCCGAGTCAGCGACATAGACGTCCGCTACCGTCGCCACCGCCGGGGGGCGTGGGCGGCGGCGCTCGCCTGGGGTGTCGGCGTCAGTGCCCTCCACTTCGCGGGTCTCGCGTACGGCATCTACACCGAACTGTGGTGGTGGGACCTCCTCACCCACTTCACGTCGGGCTTCGGCGTCGCCGCCCTGCTGTATCTCGCCTGGACCGAGGGGTTCCGCTCGCGGGTCGGCCTCTTCGTCGTCCTCCCGGTCTGTGTCCTCTGTATCGGGACGTGGTTCGAGGTGTACGAGCGGGTGTTCAAGGACTTCTGGTACGGCTGGTCCAACGCCTTCTACCTCGAAGACACCGCCGTCGACCTCGTCGTCGACACGCTCGGGGCGGTCACCTTCGGTGTCGTCCTCAGGCTGTACAGCCGCGTCCGGCGGTCGTGACGGGCCGTCGTCGCCAGTCGTGATAACCGGGGGCAAACGCTTTTTTGTCGCCTCTCCGAGGGGGAGGTATGCTTCCGCGCTCCGACGCGCTCGCCCGCTCGACACGCTGGGTCGAGGCGTTCAGTCGACGCCGAGCGCTTCGCCCCAAAGACGTGTACGCGGTCGGGGGGTTCGGCGTCGGCGTCACCGGTCTACACTTCGCCAGCATGGGACTGTTCCTCTACTCGAAGATCTGGTGGTGGGACGTGATGGTCCACGCCCTCTCGGGGCTGGGCGTGGCGGCCGTCCTCTACGTCTACCGCCCACAACTCGCCCGCGGCGCGTTCGCCGTCTTCGTCGTCTTACCCCTGCTGGTGCTCGCCATCGGGACGTGGTTCGAGGTCTACGAGAGACTGTTCACCGACTTCTGGGTCAACTGGAGCCGCGCGTTCTATCTCGAAGACACCGGCGTCGACCTCGTCGCCGACACCGCCGGTGCCGTCGTCTTCTCGCTCTTCCTCTGGGTCCGGAGCCGGGTGTGGGGCTACCCGGATGGCCCCCAGCGGCTCTGACTCGACGCCCGGGTCAGAGCGCGCCGAGGCGGGTCGCGAGCGAACGGAGTTCCGCACACTCGTCGAGTTCGTCCAGCCACCGCGCGGGGAGCGCGTCCGCGCCGAACCGCGCGCCGACGAGGGCTCCGGTGACCGCCCCGACCGTGTCAGCGTCACCGCCCATGTTGACCACGTCGACGAGGGCCGCCTCGGGCGACTCGGCGTGGAGTCCGTGCCAGAGCGCGGTCTGGAGCGTGTCGACGACGTAGCCCGTCGAGCAGAGGGTGTCGGGGTCGAGGGTGCCGGCGACGACCGGGCGAAGCGCCTCGTCGAGCGCGGGCGGGAGAGACACCCGGTCGAGCGCAGTAGCCAGCGGGTCGGCACCGTCGCGGCAGAGTCCGGCGACGGTGAGGTTCAACACGGCACAACCCGCGGTACAGCGCGGGTCCGCGTGGGTGATCCGCGAACTCGCCTCGCTCGCGTCGACCAGCCGCCCCTCGTCGGTCGCGAAGGCGACGGCGAGCGGCGCTGCCCGCATCACGCTCCCGTTGCCCGCGTTCGAGCCCTCCGGCGACTGCTCCCACACGTGCCGGCCGGCGACGTCCCACGACTCGCCGTCCCGAATCCGCGAGAGCGCGTTGGCCGTCATGTTCCCGACGTCGAACGGCCCCGAATCGTACCACGCGACGAAGCGGGCGGCGACGTCAGCCGGGTCGAACTCTCCCCGGTCCACGAGGCTCCGTGCGAGACACAGCGCCATGGCCGTGTCGTCGGTGACCGTCCCCGCGGGCTTGCTCCACGTCCCGTCTCCGAGCATCTCCGTCACCTCGCCGTACTGGGCGAGGATGCGGGCGGGCGTCTCGAACTCGACCGGTCGGCCGAGCGCGTCGCCACAGGCGAGGCCGACCAGCACCCCCGCTGCGCGGTCGTCTTGCATACCCGACATCTGACCCTATCGACCAAAAACGTACGTGATGCCGAACCCGGCGGGGTTTCGGGGTCCGGACCGAAACCGGTATCCGGCGACCCACCGGGCATCAACCATGCCGGAACTCACTGCCCACCACGTCGGCGTCACCGTCGCGAACCTCGACCGCGTCGTCGACTTCTACCGGGAGGTCCTCGGCCTCGACGTGCTCGCGCGCTTTTCAGTCGACGGCGAGGCGTTCGCGACGGGTGTCGGCGTCGACGGGGCGAGCGCCGAGTTCGCACACCTCGACGCCGGCGGCGCTCGAATCGAACTGGTCTCGTACGACCCCGAAGGGGACAACTGCGACGAGCAGGTCGTGAACCAGCCCGGCGCGGTCCACGTCGGGCTCTCGACGGCAGACCTCGACGCGTTCTACGAGTCGCTCCCCGACCACGTCGAGACGCAGAGCCCGCCCCAGCGGACGGCCAGCGGCACGAAGATCTGCTTCCTCCGCGACCCGGAGGGGAACCTCGTCGAAGTGCTGGAGCCCTGAGCGGGCCGCGTCGGACGGGCGCGTCTCACCCGTCTCGAAGCAGGGCCGCCGCGCGCCGCCTGTCGGCCTCGGTGTTCACGTTGACGCACCACCCGTCGAGGGGGACGGTTTCGACGCGACCACCCCGGGAGACGAGCCAGTCGACCGCGGCTGTGAGTTCGTACTCCCCGGTCGGGGCGGGGTCGATGGCGCGGCACGCCTCGAAGACCCGCGGTGAGAAGGCGAAGAAGCCCCGGGGAACCGTCGTCGACGGCGGCTCCGCGGGCTTCTCGACGAGGCCGGTCACCCGCCCGGCGTCGTCGAACGCGAGGACGCCCGTGTTCGCGGCGGCCTCCCGTGACACCCGGTCGACGAGCAGGGTCGCGTCCGCACGGCAGTCCCGATGTCTGTCGACGACGGCCGCGAGGTTCGCCCGGCAGACGTTGTCACCGTTCATCGACACGAAGTCACCGTCGACGTGGGGTTCGACCGTGCGGAGCGCGTCTGCGAGCCCCGTCCGTTCGTCCTGGCGGACGTAGGTGAGCGGGACGTCCGCGAAGCGGTCACCGTAGTGGGCGACGATGTCGTCCCCCCGGTAGCCCACGACGACGACGAGGCGCTCGACGCCGAGCGCGCGAAGCGTCTCGAAGCAGTGCGTCAAGAGTGGCCGGCCGGCCACCTCGACGAGGCCCTTCGGTTTCGAGGCTGTGCGCGGGCGCAGGCGGGTGCCTTCGCCGGCCGCGGGGACGACGCCGTACACACCGTCCAGTAGCGTGTCGCGTCGGTAAAACGTCGCGGCCGCGGCCCGGCCAGGCGTCACCGGTTCGCCCGCCCACGCCGACCACCGGGTGGACGCGAACGCACGCCGGCGGCGTCGCTGTCCGAGCGCGGCGCGGCATAAAGAACCGAGTGTGGTCGGCCGGGGTGCGTACGCGAGTTCTTCGACGATGTCAGGCTACGCCGGGCAGGCTCACGAATCGCTTACGCGAGTTCGTGAATCTTCTCGCAGACGGCGTCGGCGAACTCGCTGGTGGCGACCTTGGTGCCGCCTTCGATCTGGCGGTGGAGGTCGTAGGTGACGGTGCCGGCGGAGATAGTCTGCTCGACGGCGTCCTTGACGAGTTCCGCGGCGTCCTTCCAGCCCATGTACTCGAGCATGATGCGGCCCGAGAGAATCATCGCCGTCGGGTTGACCTTGTCCTCGCCCGCGTACTTGGGGGCGGAGCCGTGGACCGGCTCGGCGAGACAGAGGCCCTCGCCGAAGTTGCCACCGGGGGCGATGCCGAGACCGCCGATCTGCGCGCCGGCGGCGTCGGACATGTAGTCGCCGTTGAGGTTCATCGTGGCGATGACCTCGTAGTCACCCGTCCGGGTCAGCAGCTGCTGGAGCATGTTGTCCGCGATGCGGTCGTTGACGACGAGCGTGTCCTCGGGGGCCTCGCCGTCGTACTCCTCCCACAGCTGGTCCTCGGTGATGACGTGGTCGCCGTACTCCTCTTCTGCGACCTCGTAGCCCCAGTCGCGGAACGCGCCCTCGGTGAACTTCATGATGTTCCCCTTGTGGACGAGGGTGACGGAGTCGCGGTCGTTCTCGAGTGCGTAGTCGATGGCCTCGCGGATGAGGCGCTTCGAACCGAACTCGGAGATGGGCTTGATACCGATGCCGACCGGGCCGTCGTGGATGGTCGAATCGAAGCCCATCTCGTCTTCGACGAACTCGCGGACCTGCTCGACTTCGTCGGTCTCGGCCTCCCACTCGATGCCGGCGTAGACGTCCTCCGTGTTCTCACGGAAGGTGACCATGTCCATCTGGCCGGGGTTCTTCACGGGCGAGGGGACGCCGTCGAGGTGGTAGGTGGGGCGAACGTTGGCGTAGAGGTCGAGCTTCTGTCGGAGCGCGACGTTCAGCGAGCGGAAGCCGGCACCGACCGGCGTCGTGAGCGGCCCCTTGATGGCGACGCGGTGCTCGCGGATGGCCGTGACCGTGTCCTCGGGGAGGTTCTCGTCGTACTTCTCGCGGGCGGAGGCACCGGCGTACAGGCGCATCCACGCGATGGAACGGCCCGTCGCCTCGGCGGCGGCGTCGAGCACCTGCTGGGCCGCCGGCCCGACGTCCGTCCCGATGCCGTCGCCGTGGATGATCGGGATGATGGGGTTGTCCGGTACGTCGAGTTCTCCGGTCTCCTCGTCGGCGAGCGTGATGGCCTCGCCGTCTTCGGGGACCTCGACCTTGTCGTAGCTCATGAACAATCACGGATTTCCGTAGCTCACTAAAATGCCTGCCGTTCTCCGTCCGGGAGCTGACACCGAGCGACCAGGACGGTCGGTGCGGCCGTCCGTGGCCAGCGAGAGCCAGTGTTTAGTCGTCGCCGCGAGAGCACCGGCGCATGCACGTCATCGTTCACGGCGGGGCTGGCAGCGCGCCGGCCGCGCCGACGGCGAGACAGGGCGTCCTCGACGACGCAGCCGCTGCCGGGGCCGCGACGTCGACACCGCTGGCCGCGGTCGAATCCGCGGTTCGAGTGCTCGAACACGACGAGCGGTTCAACGCCGGCCGCGGAGGCGCCGTCCAGGCCGACGGCACGGTACGCGTCGACGCCGGCGTGATGACCTCGACGCGAGCGGTCGGTGCCGTCGCCTCGCTCACCGGTGTCGAACATCCCGTCACGGTCGCCCGTGCCGTCTGCGAGGAGACACCGCACGTCCTGCTCGCTGGCGACGGCGGGGTGGCGTTCGCCGAGCACGTCGGCGTCGAGACCGACGTCGACCTCTTCACGGCGGCGACCCGCGAGCGGTTCGCGGCCGCTGACCCCCCGTCTGAGCCGAGCGCACAGGTCGCGTGGGTCCGCGACCACTTCGGCGACGACACGGGCGGGGCAGACCCCACCGTCGGAGACGGCGACGGCGACGGAACCAGGGGAACGGACCACGACACTGTCGGGGCCGTCGCGGGCGACGGCGACCGGTTCGCGGCGGCGACCTCCACGGGCGGCCGGTGGTTCGCGCTCGCCGGGCGCGTCGGCGACGTCCCACAGGCCGGGTCCGGCTTCTACTGCACGCCCGCCGGCGGCGCTTCGGCGACGGGGGCGGGCGAGGACATCACCCGCGCGACGCTGGCGCGGCGAGCGGTCGACGGTCTGGAAGCCGGGGAAGACCCACAGGCGGCCGCCGAGGCGGCACTCGAACGGTTCGCGGCGGAGACCGAGTCGACGGCGGGGCTCATCGTGCTCTCGGCTGACGGCGTCGGGAGCGCCTACAACAGCGAGGCGATGCAGACCGCTGTCGCCCGGCGGTGACTCCCGTCACGCTGGCCCGCCTCACAGCCGCCGGTCGACGACCCGCGACATGATTTCGGCCTCCGCCTTCCGGAGGTGTTCTGCCGCCGTCGCCGTCGAACAGCCGAGCTCCTCGGCGACGGCCGCGACAGAGCCCGCTCGTCGCGCCCCGTAGTAGCCGACGTCTACTGCGACGCGGACGGCCGCACGCTGTCGGTCCGTGAGCCGAAGGAGCGAGTCGACCGCGCCGGCGTCGTACGGGCGAACCGAGAGGACGTCGACCGCGACGTCGTCCGGTGTCTCCGAGACGGCCGCCTGGACCGCCTCGGCCGTTCCGACGAGCGTGAACAGCATCGAGCGGTCGGCGCGGTACGTCACGGGCGGAACGATCACCAGACTGTCGCCGCGGTACGTTCCCAGGAGCCGCTGGTCGGCGTCTCGCAGGTCGTCTCGGACGTAGACGTAGAAGGACTCGTCGCCTCGGACGGCCACCTGGTGGGCCGCGACCGACTCGACCTCGGCGAGCGCGGCGGCGTACGCGTCGGGGGCCGTCCCGTTGACGTGGAAGATCATCGACACCGTCCCGTCGCCCCCGACGTTCCAGTGGAGCAAGCGACTCCGGGAGAACTCCTCACGCCGGCAGACGAAGGCGTGCATCGGATGGATCGTCGCCTCGTCGAGTTCGAGGCGAAGCCGGAGCGTCTTCATGCTCCCGAGGTGCGGCGGAGAGTATATAAATGACCTCACGCGTGTGGCAGAACGCCCACGCTCGAGACGGGCGAACGGGGAGACGCCCTCGACGGCGTTTCCCCGACCATGTCGCACGCATCCACCTCCTCGTCCCTCGACCGCCGAACAGCCGACTCGACCCCGCTCGATGACGCTGCGTCGCTCGTCGACGACCACGTCATCAGGCGCGACGACCACCTGAACGCGCCCGGCTTCGAGATTCGCCCCGACGCCGTCCAGGACGTCCTCTCGACGCTCAAGCAGGAGGCCGGCTTCGACCACCTCTCGTGTGTCACCGCACAGGAGTACGAGGACCGCTACGAGTCCATCTACCACCTCACCTCCTACGACGACCGCACGCGGGAGGCGAGCGTCGTCGTCCCCACCGCCAAGGACGCCCCCAAGAGCCAGACGGCCGAACCGGTGTTCCGGACCGCCGACTGGCACGAGCGCGAAGCGTACGACCTGGTCGGTATCGAGTACGAGGGTCACCCCGACCTCCGACGCATCCTCCTCCCCGAGACGTGGCAGGGTCACCCCCTCGGCCTCGACTACGACCAAAATCGTCCGCAGATCGTCCCCTACACCGAGAACCGCAACCCCATCGAGGCCGACGCGGAGGCGGACGACGGCGAGACGATGCTCATCAACGTCGGTCCCCACCACCCGGCGACCCACGGCGTCCTCCACGTCGAGGCGACGCTCAGTGGCGAGCAGGTGGTCGACCTCGAACCCGACCTCGGCTACATCCACCGCTGTGAGGAGCAACTGTGCCAGCAGGGGACCTACCGCTATCAGATCATGCCGTACCCCGACCGCTGGGACTGGAGCGGGGCCGGCCTCCTGAACGAGTGGGCGTACGCGCGAGTGGCCGAAGACATGGCCGACATCGAGGTGCCCGACTACGCGCAGGTCGTCCGGACGATGAGCGCCGAACTCTCCCGGGTCCTCTCGCATCTCCTCGCGGTCGGGACCTACGCGCTGGACATCGTCGGCGAGTTCACGGCGACGTTCATGTACGCGATTCGCGACCGCGAGAAGGTCCAGAGCGTCCTCGAGGACCTCACTGGTCAACGGCTGATGTTCAACTACTTCCGGTTAGGGGGAGTGGTCTGGGACCTCCCCGAGCCCCGCGAGGACTTCTTCGAGGAGGTTCGGGACCTCACAGACCACCTCGCCACGGCACTCTCGGAGTACCACGACCTGCTGACGGCGAACGAACTCATGCAGCTACGGACGCTCGACACCGGGGTCTTGCCGCCGAAGGTCGCCAAGTCCTACGGCGCGACCGGGCCGGTCGCCCGCGGGTCGGGCATCGACTACGACCTCCGTCGGGACGACCCCTACGGCTACTACGCCGACCTCGACTGGGACGTCGTCACCGAGGACGGCTGCGACAACTTCTCGCGCCTGCTGGTCCGTCTGCGCGAGATAGAGGAGTCGGCGAAGATCATCGAACAGTGCGTCGACCTGCTCGAGGACTGGCCCGAGTCCGAACGGGAGATTCAGGCGAACGTGCCCCGGACCATCCGCCCGGACGACGACACGGAACTCTACCGGGCGGTCGAGGGGGCGAAGGGCGAACTCGGCATCTACCTGCGCGCCGACGGGACGGACACGCCGGCGCGGTTCAAGATTCGCGGTCCCTCCTTCTCGAACCTGCAGGCACTGCCCGAGATGGCGGAGGGTGAGTACGTGGCGGATATGATCGCGTCGCTGGGGAGTCTGGATACGATTATGGGCGAAGTCGACCGCTGACGGTTCGACGCGCGTCGACTCAACTGTCGTCGGTGAACACGTCCGTGAAGTCGACGCTGGACTCGCGTTTCGCGCCCCCGTGTGCCTGGATGACGGACGTGGGATGTTCGTCGGGGACCGCCGCCCGGGCGCGCTCCATCAGCCGCTGGTGGCTGCTGCGAACCGGCTCTCCCTCGGCCGGGCGGACCTGTTCGTAGCTCCCGTCGGCGGCCATGGCCCACCGCTTGCGGTTGTCCTCGCGGGCCGCGTCGAGGACGAACTGCAGTTCCTCGCGGAGGTCGGGGTCCTCGACGGGGGTGACAGCCTCGACACGCCGGTCGAGGTTGCGCGTCATCCAGTCCGCCGAGCCGATGTAGTACTCGGGGTCGCCGTCGTTCGCGAAGTAGAAGACCCGCGAGTGTTCGAGGAACCGACCCACGATGGAGGAGACGTCGATCGTCTCGCTCACGCCCGCGAGGCCGGGGCGGAGCCGACAGATACCGCGGACGACGAGGTCGATGTCGACGCCGGCCATCGACGCACGGTAGAGTTCTTCGACCATCTCGGGGTCCTCCAGCGAGTTCATCTTCACGACGACCTTCGCCTCTTTCCCCTGGCGGGCGTGGTCGGCCTCGCGGCGGACGAGTCGGGTGAACTCCCGACGCATGTTCTCGGGCGCGACGAGCAGTTTGCGGTACGACTCGTGCAGCGAGTGGCCGGTGAAGAAGTTGAACAGCTTCACCAGGTCCTGGCCGATGTCGCGGTCCGTCGTGAGCAGGCCCAGATCGGTGTAGGTCTTGGCCGTCTCGGAGTGGTAGTTGCCGGTGGCGACGTGCGAGTACAACTGGACGCCGTCGTCTTCCTCGCGCACGACGAGCGCCGTCTTCGAGTGCGTCTTCAGCCCGATGGTGCCGTAGGCGACGTGGATACCCTCCTCTTCGAGTCGTTTGACCCACCGGAGGTTGTTCTCCTCGTCGAACCGCGCTTTGAGTTCGACCATCACCGCCACCTGCTTGCCGTTCTTCGCCGCCTCGATGAGGCTCTCGATGACCTTCGAGTCCGACGCGGTGCGGTAGATGGCCGCCTTGATGGCGAGGACGTCGGGGTCCGAGGCGGCAGCGTCGAGGAACGACTGGACCGTCGTCGAGAAGGAGTGGTACGGGTGATGGACGAGGACGTCCTTCTCGCGTATCTCGGCGAACAGTTCGTCGGGGTCCTCGGGGTCGACGCCGGCGAAGCGCGGGTGGACCTGTGGCGACCACGGTTCGAGCGTCAACTCGGAGCGTCCGAGGTCGGCGAGCGAGAAGAGGGCGGTGTAGTCGAGGAGGCCGTCGAGCGTGAACACCTCGCGCTCGGAGACGCCGAGCTGTTCGACGAGGAGGTCACGCACCCGGTCGGGGGTGTCGGCGGAGACCTCCAGCCGGACCACCGTCGCGAACCGCCGCTGACGGAGGACGTCCTCGATCATGTCTATTAGCCCCTCGGCGACCTCCTCGTTCCGTCGCACCTCGGCGTTGCGCGTCACCCGGAACAGCGAGGTGTCGACGACCTCCACGTTGGGGAAGAGCCGGTCGAGGTTCGCCTCAATGACGTGTTCGAGCCGGACGTACCGAGCGTCGTCCCCGAGGGGGACGAGTCGGGGACGGTTCCGGGGAATCTTCACCCGCGAGAACTTCACGTCCGAGCCGTCGCTCGTGAGCACCGCCAGCGACAACGAGAGGTTCGAGATGAACGGGAACGGGTGGGCGGGGTCGAAGGTCAAGGGCGTGAGCGTGGGGAGGACCGACTGCTCGAAGTAGTCCGCGAGGTCGGCTTGTTCCCCCGCCGAGAGGTCGTCCCAGTCGACGATGCGGACGCCCTCGGCGGCGAGCGCCGCCCTGACGTCGGCGTAGCAGTCGGCCTGCCGCGAGAAGAGCGCGCGCGACGCCTCGAGGATGGCGTCCCACTGTTCGTCGGGGGTTCGGCCGTCCGGCGTCAGCTCCGTGACGCCGGCGTCCATCTGCTGTTTCAGGCCGCCGACCCGTTTCATGAAGAACTCGTCCATGTTGCGCGTGACGATGGCGAGGAACTTCGCGCGCTCTACGAGGGGGTTCCGCTCGTCGAGCGCCTCGTGGAGGACGCGGCGCTGGAAGGCGAGTTCGGAGAGTTCGCGGTTGAGATACAGCGACGGGTCGTCGAGGTCGACCGCGCCCGGGTCGTCGAGGTCAACTGCGACGTGGGTGTCGACCGCCGTGCCGGTCCCGGTGTCGGTGTCGGTGCCCGTGCCGACGTCGCCGTCGTCCGACGTCGTGGGGTCGTCGGACACCTCTTCCTGTGACATCGTCGGTCATTACGCCGCCGGACGTCTTGAGTTCACGGGGAGGCCTGCAGCTGGGGGGCGACGAACTTCGACGCGGGCCGGTGTTCGACCGTCCGGTCGGTCCCCAGTTCGAGGACCTCCTCGTCGTACCAGCTGTACGCCGTCAGTGACCCGCCGTAGACACAGCCCGTGTCGAGCCCGACGGCGTGCTCGCGGACGACGGGAGCCGAGAGGGGGGTGTGGCCGAAGAACACCGTCTGTGGACCGTCGTGTGTCTCCCACCAGAAGGGCCGCTCGTAGCCGCTCGACAGCGACCGCATCTCCAGGAGTTCGTCGACGTCGTGGTCGTCCAGCGGCTTGCGCGGGTCGACGCCGCCGTGGACGACGAGGGCGTCCTCGAAGGAGATGGCGACGGGGAGCGAGCGGATCCACGCGAGGTCGTCGTGGGTGAGTTCGGGCAGTTCTTTCGTCCCCCGGAGGAGCTTCTCCTCGTTGTTGCCGCGGATGGTGACCATGTTGTCGTGCTCGCGAACGAAGTCGACGACACCCTTGCTGTCGGGGCCCTTCCGGACGAGGTCGCCGACGAACACGAACAGGTCCCGGTCCGACGGACCGATGCGGTCGACGAGCGTCCGGAGTTCGCGGAGACAGCCGTGGACGTCGCCGACGACGTAGACGTCATCCCACTCGTCCGCGTCGATTCGAGTGTGCTGGGCCTCGACGCTATGGTTGAACACGGGGACGGTCATAAGTAGATGTCTTGTAGATGCCTGGGCCGAACGCATCTAAAGGATTGCTAAGTTAACTATATAGATAAACGATGCCACGGTGACGCCTCACGTGGTCTCGAGTCGGGACGCATCCGAGGCGGGCGACCGTGACCGTCGCACGGCTGACCGAGGAGTCGCGCGAAAGGGTGAGCGTTCGGGCTGCGACGCTCGGTCGTCGCGCCGGGTGGCCCGCAACCTCTTTCCGCTCCTCTCTCAAAGCGGAGGCTATGAGCATCGGACCCCTCGACGACGACACGGTCGAGAAGTACCGCGAGGCAGGCCAGGTGTTGAAGACGGTGATGGACGAGACACGCGAACTGGTCGAACCCGGGGTGACCCATCTCGAAGTAGCCGAACACGCCGAGTCTCGCATCGACGAACTCGCCGACGGCTGTGCCTTTCCGGTGAACATCTCGGTCGACGAGGAGGCCTCGCACTCGACGCCCGCCCGCGACGACGAGACCACCTTCGGCGAGGACCTCGTCTGTCTCGACCTCGGCGTGCACGTCGACGGCTACATCGCCGACGCGGCCGTCACGGTAGACCTCGCGGGGGAGGACCAGTTGACGGAGGCCGCAGAGCAGGCACTCGACGCCGCCCTCGACGAGATCGGCCCGGGCGTGGAGACGGGCGTCGTGGGGCAGGCCATCGAGGACGTCATCCGCGGGTACGGCTTCACACCCGTCCTCAACCTCTCGGGCCACGGCGTCGCCCAGTACGACGCCCACACCGGGCCCAACATCCCCAACCGGGGGACCGAGCGCGGCGTCGAACTCGAAGTCGGTGACGTCGTCGCCGTCGAGCCGTTCGCGACCGACGGGCGCGGAAAGGTCGGCGAGGGGTCGAAAGAGGAGATATACAGCCTCGAACGCGAGCGGTCGGTCCGCAACCGCCAGGCCCGCGAGGTGCTCGAACACGTCACCGAACACTACCGGACGCTGCCCTTCGCGGCACGGTGGGTCGACACCCCCCGGGCTGAGATGGCCATCTCCCGGCTATCGAGACAGGGCGTCCTCCACGGCTACCCGGTGCTGAAAGAAGAGGAGGGTCGGATGGTGAGCCAGGCGGAGCACACGGTCATCGTCACCGAAGACGGCTGTGAGATTACGACCGCCTGAGACGCGGCTACTCGGTCGCGAGCACCGGTACGTCGAAAGAAGGTGAAACGCCTGCCCCAACTAGGCGTCGTTCATCCGCTGAGCGGAGGTCACACCGCATTCGAAGCAGGTGGACACGCGATATGGCTCGCGCGAGTACTCCGCGTTCTCCGGCTTCGAACTCTCCGTTCGAAGCTCGACCTGCACCTGGTGGAGTGTTTCACGGCCAC
Organism: Salinigranum halophilum; assembly: GCF_007004735.1. Classification (NCBI taxonomy): domain Archaea; kingdom Methanobacteriati; phylum Methanobacteriota; class Halobacteria; order Halobacteriales; family Haloferacaceae; genus Salinigranum; species Salinigranum halophilum. The sequence continues at coordinate 660,873 of NZ_SSNL01000003.1, read as the reverse complement.
ACTCCTCGCAGGGTTCGGTCATGCCGTCTGTGTCTGATGGTCGCGTAGCCATCGACCGGACCTAAGGATTCATCTCTCATTAATTTACTTCCTGCACACGCCAGGAATCATACCGGTCTGCGGTCGGCCCGAGGACGGGGGGCCACCGTGGGGACGGACAGGACTAAGCGCCCGCCGTCGTTCCCGGTCGTATGGACCAGATCTTCGCGCCGTGGCGCATCGAGTGGGTCGAACGCGAGAGCGACGGGGGCGACGAGTGCCCGTTCTGTGCGCTCCCCGAGCGCGGGGCGGACGTCGAGACGAACGTCGTCGCCCGTTCGGACCGCGCGTTCGTGCTCCTCAACAACTACCCGTACAACCCGGGCCACGTGATGGTCATCCCGTACCGACACACGGGGACGTACGGCGACCTCTCCGATGCGGAACTCCTCGACCACGCCCGGCTGAAGGCCCGGACCTTCGACGCGCTGGAGGCGGCGCTGGGTCCCGACGCGTTCAACGCCGGGTTGAACCTCGGTGGCCCGGCCGGCGGCTCCATCGAGGACCACCTCCACACCCACGTCGTCCCGCGGTGGAACGGCGACACGAACTTCATGCCCGTCGTCTCGGACACCTCGGTCATCGTCGAGGCGATCGACGACACCTACGAGCGCGTCCACGAGGCGTTCGGCGCACAACCGGGAGCGGCCGTCGCCGACAGCGGCGCGGTTCGGCTCCACTTCGACTGAGTCACGCCGCGGCGTCGGGCGAAGCGTCTTTGTCCCTCTCGGTCCAACGACGGTCGATGGACCGGTCTGACGCGGTACGGCGGGTCGGTGCAGTCATCCTGGTGGTGAACGTCGCGCTCGTCGCCGCCAAGGGTGGCGTCTGGTTCCTCACGGGGAGCCTCGCGGTCGGGTCGGAGGCGGTCAACAGCCTCGCCGACGTCGTCTACAGCGTCGTCATCCTCGCGGGGCTGTACCTCACGACCCAGCCGCCGGACTTCGAGCATCCGCACGGGCACGAACGCATCGAGCCGTTCGTCTCGCTCGTCATCGCTCTCGGCGTCTTCGCTGCGGGGTTCGCCGTTCTCTGGCAGGCCACCTCGTCGGTGCTCACCGGGAACTACGGGGGAGCCGCCGGGCCGCTCGGCCTCGCCGTCCTCGGGGCGAGCGCTGCGGTGAAGTTCGGCCTCTACCGGTACTGTCTCCGGGTAGGCGAGCGCTATCACTCGCCCGCACTGGAGGCGACGGCGCTCGACAACCGCAACGACATCCTCACCGCGAGCGCGGCGTTCGTCGGTGTCGTCGGCGCGTCGATGGGCGCACCCATCCTCGACCCGGCTGCTGCTGGTCTCGTCTCGCTCGGTATCCTGTACACGGGATACGAGATCGTCCGTGACAACGTCAACTACCTCGTCGGAGCCGCCCCGCCCGAGTCGCTGCGGGTCGAGATCCTCCGCCGGGCGTTCGAACACCCGGACGTGAAGGGCGCACACGACGTGGTCGCCCACTACGTCGGCCCCGAGATCGACGTGAGCCTCCACATCGAGGTGGAAGGTGACATGACGCTGCTCGAAGCGCACGATATCGAGACGGAAGTCATCGAATCCATCCGGTCGCTCCCGCAGGTCGACGACGTCTTCGTCCACGTGGACCCGAAGGAACTGGGCGAGTGGAAGGAGGACGAGACGACGGAACTCCTCTCCCGGGAGGTGGACGACGAGGGGACGGAAGCCGGAGCCGGGTCGGAGCGTGGAGTCTCCTCGGCGTCGGCCGTCCACGACACCGACCCGAGCGGGCCGTGACGCCGTCGTCGTCGTTCGCCCGTCTACGGCCGTGCGCTACGGGCGTGTGAACTCATCTGCCAGCGAGGGCCAGCCTGAGATGTCCGACCCACGGAATCGCGGTCTGCGCCTTCCCGCGGAGCCACGACGGGCGGACCGGGGCGAGCTCGCCCGCCTGGTCGTAGTAGGGGTTCGCGTCGCCCTTCGTGACGTACCCCGCGTGCGGTGCGGGACAGTGCGCGAGTTCGTCACAGCCGTCGACCGACGCCGGGAGGAAGTCGGCATCGGCCTCGTCGTACCAGTTCTCACCGCGCTCGACGTGGAACTGTGCCCGGTGGATGACGGGCGAACCGCCGCGTGAGGGCGGAGCGAAGACGACGACGTCGCCACGCCCGCCGAGTCGATGGTAGTCGACGGCTGCAGCACGAGTGACGACGCCTGCCGCCGTCGCTGACTCGGGCGCGTATCGCTCCGACGCCGTCAGGTACACGAGGTCACCGCGTTCGAGATGCGGCTCCATGCTCCCGCTCTCGACGGCGACGAACGGAGGCCAGACGCCGGAGACCGCGACCACGAGGCCGAAGACGACTAGGACGGTGAACGCAGGGGCGACGGTGGCGAGCCAGTCGGAACAGTCGTTCGAAGCGGCCACAGCGAGAGACCGGCGGTGAAACCAAAGAGTCCATCGGTGGCACCACCGGCCTCGACGAGGGAGCGTGGCTCAGACCGGCTTCGCGAACGCGTACACCGTCTGGTGACCCGTGACCTCGACCGTACAGAAGTCGCCAGGTTCCAACCCGTACTCGGAGGCGTTCTGGACGATGACCTGCCGGTAGGCCTCGTCGCGGCACTTCACCGAGTCACCCGTGCCCTGCTCGACGACGAGCACCTCGTGAGTCGTGCCCACCATCGCCTCGTAGGCCTCGCCGACGACGTCCATCTTCAGCTCGGACATCTCCTTCGAGCGCTCCTTCTTGACCGTGCCGCCGAGGCCCTTCAGCTTCGCCGCGTCAGTGCCGGGGCGCTTCGAGAAGCGCGTGACGTTGATCTTCTCGGGGCGGGTCTCGCGGAGGAGCGCCATCGACTGCTGGTGGTCGGCGTCGTCTTCTGTGGGATAGCCGACGATGAAGTCCGTCGAGAGCGTCCAGTAGTCCAGGTGGGCGTCGAACGTCTCGACCACCTCGACGTACTCCGACACCTGGTGTTGGCGGCGCATGTGGCCGAGGACGTCGTTGGAGCCGGACTGGACGGGAGCGTGGAGGAAGTTGTAGAGCTTCTCGTTCTCGGCGAACACCGTTGCCAGTTCCTCGCGGATGCCGTGGACGCCTTTCGGGTTGGCCATCCCGACCCGGACGCGGAAGTCGCCGTCGATGTCGCAGACCCGGTCGAGGAGTTCGTGGAGCGTTCGTTCTCCCTGGTCCCACCCGTAGACGCCGGTGTCCTGACCGGTGATTCGAATCTCCTTGGCACCGGCGTGGACGAGGGCGCGGGCCTTCTCGACGTTCTCTTCGATGGAGGGAGAGTCGATTTTGCCGGTGGCGTGCTTCGTGATACAGTACGAGCAGTCGCTCATACAGCCGCGAGCGATGGGGAGGATGCCGACGACGCCGTCCAGCACGGGTTCGACGCCCGGTCCGGGCGTGGGACACTCGCCGTTCGTGACGGCGGAGGGGACCTCGTCCCAGTGGAGGATCTGGGCGTCGACGTCCTCCTCGCGGAAGATATCGCCCTGTGCGAGCGCCATACAGCCGGTGACGATGAGGTCCGCCGTCTCGGTTTCGAGTTCTTTGGCCCGGCGGAGCATGTTCCGTTCCGTCTTCTCCACCACGGTGCAGGTGTTCATGATGGCGACGTCGGCTTCTTCCGGCCCATTGACGCGGTAGTGTCCCGCGTCGCGGAGTGCCGACTCGATCTGTCGGCTCTCTCCGCGATTGGACGTACAGCCGTACGTCTCGATGTGATACCGAGCCATTCGCTTCGTCCTCGCTTACCGGTGGGCGGTCAAAAGCACGACGGTATCGACTCTCGACGGAAGCGTGAGGGGGGCGAACGGCCAGCAGACAGCGGGGGCGCGACGCGGGGTGCTGGCAACAGGTGAGCGCAGCGGCGCTCCGAACCACGTCGCGGTCGACGTCAGGTCACAGCGGGTGTGGCCACGCCATCGTATATGAACCGCGGGGACGGGAGCCCGTGAGGAGAAGACACTTGTCGGTCGAAGAGACAGTCGGAACCGATGCCCTCCACGCAGACGAGACGGCGGTTCCTCGCCGCCTGCAGTGCTTGCGGTCTGGGTTCCCTCACAGGCTGTCTCGGCTCCGACGGCGGACACGACGCGGCCGCCGACGCCGCCGGCGACCAGACCGACTGGCCGACCGCCGGCCACGACCAGGCGAACACGAACTACGTGCCCGACGCCCCGTCGATTCGCGACGTCACGGAGGTGGCCCGGTTCGAGAGCGGACTCAACGCGTCACAACCGGTCGTCGTGGACGGAACCCTGTACCACATTGCCGACACGCTCCGGGCAATCGACGTCGAGAGTGGTGACGACCGGTGGTCCGTCGCGCCCGAGGAGAAGCAGGGGAACTTCTGGGCCGCGCCGACAGTGAGAAACGGGACTGTCTACCTCGCGAACGGCCACCAGCGCGTCCACGCCGTCGACGCCGAGACGGGTGAGAAGCGGTGGACGGCCGAGGTGGACGTCGGTTCGTACGTAACGCCGACGCTCGGCCACGACGGCGAGACGCTGTTCGTCGGCGGCGAGGGACACGTGAGTGGTCTCGACACCGCAACCGGGGAGGTCGCGTGGACGCACGACCTGTTCGGACAGGTCCGCGAGACCCTGGCGTACCGTCGCGGCGTCGTCTACGCCGTCACCGAGGGTGGCGAACTGTACGCGTTCGACGAGTACGGCGACGGCTACTGGCGGGTCGACCTCCCCGCGAAGTGTCAGACCCCGCCGACGCTCGCGGGACGACAGGTGTTCGTCGGCACGTTCGACGGCTTCGTCCACGCCGTCGACACGACACGGGCGAACCTCGCGTGGTCCACCGAAATCGGCGGGTTCGCAAAGGGTGGCATCGCCGTCGCCGACGGGACGGTGTACGCCGACGGCGGCCGGAAGCTCCACGCGCTCGACGCCGATTCCGGAGCGAAACAGTGGGCGTTCGACGTCGGCACGACGGGCGACCACACGCCCGTCGTCGCCGGCGACACCGTCTTCACGACAGGGAAGCGGCTGTACGCGCTGAAGCCGGACGGGGGGTTCTCGAACGGGGCCATCCGCCAGGAGACGCTCCGCTTCTCGCACCCAACCGGCGGCTACGCGGGACCGATGAGCGTCGCCGACGGGCGCGTGTACGTCACTGCGCGTATCGGAGCAGAGGAGGGGAACCAGACGACGGCAGTGCTGGTGCTCGACGGAGCCTGAGTCGGAGTCGGAGTGAGTCGGGGGTCGGGGGGTCGGGCTACTCGTCCGCCGGGAACCCCTCGACGAGAGCCACGCCCGACGAGGCACCGATGCGCTCCGCGCCGGCGTCGAACATCGCCATCGCCTCCTCGTAGCTGCCGACCCCGCCGCTGGCCTTGACGGGAAGGTACTCCGCCATGAGTTCGACGTCCTCGACCGTGGCACCGCCGTCGGCAAAGCCCGTGGAGGTCTTGACAAACGCGGCGTCGGCGTCGCGGGCGAGTTTGCAGGCACGGTGTTTCTCCTCTCGACTCAGGAGCGCCGTCTCGATGATGACCTTCACCGGGATGGGGACGGCGGCGACGATCTCGGCGAGTTCGTCGCGGACCTCGCCGTCCTCGTCGGCGTGGAGGCGACCGACGTTGATGACGACGTCGAGTTCGTCCGCACCGTCGCGCCAGGCCGTCGCGGCCTCCTCGCGCTTGGCGATGGTGGCGTGCTGGCCGTGGGGGAACCCCACGACGGTGGCGATGGTCAGGTCGGGGGCCTGCTCGCGGGCGGCCGCGACGTAACACGGCGGGATGCAGGCGTTCATGCCGTGCGCCTCGGCCTCGTCGACGACACGCTCGACGTCCGACGGTCGGGTCTCGGGGCCGAGGACCGTGTGGTCGATGCGGGCGGCGAACTGGCTCCGGTTCATAGCCCGAGAGAGGCGAACCGCTCATAAAAACGCCGGGGTCCGAGCGGGAAGAGCGTAAGTGGTTTACTCCGAGGTCACAGTCGAACCTGCATGACGATGACGCTCCTGCAGTTCCTCCCGGAGGGGTTCGCCCTCCCGCCGCTGCCGTATCTGCTCGCGCTCGCGGTCGGCATCGGCGTCGTCGCCGTCGGCGTGACCCGTCGCGACCTCGCGGTCGACCAGCGGCACGTCGTCGCGCTCGTCCCGTGGATCCTCGCCGGGTCGGGCGTCCACGCGCTGTACGTCGTCGATGCGCTCCCGTCGCTCGTCCGCCCGCTCGGCGGCACGCCGGCCGTCTACGCGACGATGGCCGTCCTCGCGGGCGGGGTGTGGCTCGTCGCCGATGCGACCGTCCAGAACGTGCCGCGCGTCCTCGCCATGTCGGGTGTCACCGCGTTCGTGCCGACGTACGGGTCGGGCATCGCGGTCGGCCTCTCCCGTGGGACCTTCGCACCCTTTTGGTCCGGCGTCGCACTCCTCGCGAGCCTCGCTGTCGGGGCGGTCGCGTGGGTGCTGCTCTCTCGGGCCGTCCCGCGCGTCGACCACACCGGCTGGGTCGGCGTCGTCGCGCTCGTGAGCCACGCCGTCGACGCCGTCTCGACGGCCGTCGGCGTCGACATCCTCGGCTTCGGCGAGCGCACGCCGCTCTCGCGGTACATCATCGAGTTCGCGGCGGACCTCCCCACCGCGGGGGTCATCGGCAGCGGCTGGCTGTTCGTCCTCGTGAAGCTCGTGCTCGTGAGTGGCGTCGTCGTCCTCTTCGCGGACCTCATGCAAGAAGAGCCCCGAGAGGGAGCGGCGTTGCTGGGGTTCGTCGCGGCCGTGGGGCTGGGGCCGGGCGCACACAACCTGCTCCTGTTCGCCATCGCGTGAGCGGTGCGCGGTCGCGTGGCGGGGTGTTCGAGCCGACTATCGAGGTCGGCCGAGCGTCGCCGACCCGACACAGGAGTTTTCACCGCGGGCAGTGACGGGTACGAGAGGTACAACGATGCCGCGCGTCATCTGTGCCGGCCACGTCAACTGGGACGTGACGATGCACGTCGACGACCTGCCCGCCCCCGACGGCGAGGCGCAGGTCCGCGAGGTGCGCGCGGCCGGCGGCGGGAGCGCCGCCAACGTCGCCTGCGGCCTGGTCGGCCTTCGCCTCGACGCCGCCCTCCTGGGAAGCGTCGGCGGTGACTCGTACGGCACGGAGGCGCGGCACGAACTCGCCGCTGCCGGCGTGGACACGACCGGCGTGCAGGTCGTCTCGGACCGTCCGACGGCGGTGAAGTACATCGCCGTCGACGACGCGGGCGAGGTGATGGTGTTCGGGTGCGAGGGCGCGAACGAGGCGTTCGACACCGACGCGCTCTCCGTCGAGAGCATCGACGGCGCGGACCACCTCCACCTCACGGGGCAGTCGCCGGAGACGGCCCGCCGCCTCGCCACGCTCGCCCGCGACCTCGGCCTGACGGTGAGCGTCGACCCCGGCCGCCTCGTCGGTGCCCGCGACTTCGACGCGGTCCTCGACCTGGTCGACGTGCTCTTTCTCAACGACCGGGAGGCGGCGGTCGCACTCGCCGACGGGGAGACGGACCCGACCGCCGAGGGCCGACTGGCCGTCCGCGATGGCCGGGCAGTGGTCGTCAAGCACGGCCCGGACGGGGCCGAGGTCCGCACCGGCGGCGAACGGTACACGCACGCGGGGTTCGACGTCGACGCGGTCGACACGACGGGCGCGGGCGACGCGTTCGCCGCCGGCTACCTCGCCGCGACCCTCGACGGGACCGACGCCGACGACGCGCTCGCCGTCGCCAACGCCTGCGGGGCGCTCGCCGCCGAGACACGCGGTGCCCGCGCGACGCTCTCGTGGGACGCGGTGGCGTCGATGCGCGTGCGACGGGGACAGTAGCGCCCGTCCGCGTCGCACCCGCGCGTTTTTTACCGTCTCCAACGCGACGCCGGGTATGGGTAAACAACCGCACCTCCTCGTCGAGGAGGGTGACGTCGCGGACCTCGCGCTCGTGCCGGGCGACCCCGGGCGCGTCGAACGCATCGCGGGCCACTGCGACGACGTCGAACACGTGTCGAGCAACCGTGAGTACACCGTCGTCAACGCCAGCTACGAGGGTCGCGACCTGACCATCTGCTCGACGGGTATCGGCTGTCCCTCCGCGGCCATCGCGGTGGAGGAACTCTCACGCGTGGGCGTCGAGACGTTCGTCCGTGTCGGGACGACCGGAGCGCTCCAGCGAGACATCGAGATCGGAGACATGATCGTCGCGTCCGGGGCGGCGAAGAACGAGGGGACCTCGAAGCGGTACGAGCCGGTGGAGTTCCCCGCGGTTCCCGACTTCGCAGTGCTTCGGGCGCTGGTCGACAGCGCCGAGGCGAACGACGAGGACGTCCACGTGGGGCCCATCGCCTCCGACGACGCGTACTACGCCGAGACCGACGAGTACGTCCGAGAGTGGGAGGCGGCGGGCATCCTGAGCGTCGAGATGGAGGCCGCGACCGTCTTCACCCTGGCGCGACGGAAAGGGCTCCGCGCCGGTGCCATCTGCACCGTCGACGGCAACCTCGTCGAGGGGACCCAGAAGGGCGCCGACTCCGACGAGGAGTTGCCCGAGAAGGCGAAGAACAACGTCGAGCGGGCCATCGCGCTCACCCTCGACGCCGTCACCGAGCTGTAAGGGGCCACGGCCGTGGACCGCGAGAGGTTCCTCGCCCGCGTCGTCGGCGTCTGGCGGCGGCTCCGCCGAATCGAACGCCGCGAACTCACCGAGTTCCGTCGCTGGATCGAGAACACGAGCAACCTCATCCACCTCTCGATCCTGCTTTTCGTCCCACTCCTGATTGGTGGCGTGACGATCATCTCGAACGCCCTCATCGAGCTCTCGTTCCTGCTCTTCCCCCCGTTGGCGTCGGGGACGTACACGCTCTTCGCCGACCCAGAGGGCCGGTACGCTTCGCCGGTGAAGTTCGTCGTCGGCCTCACCGTCGGGGCGCTCGCGGGCTGGGGTGCGCTCGAACTCTCACAGCTCGTCTACGGGCCGCCGACGGGGACGTTCGGGGTGTTACCGGCGGCGGCCGCGCTCTCGATTCTCCTCACCGGCGGGGCGACGTGGGCCCTCAAGGTGGAGGAGCCGGCGGCGTTCTCGACGGCGCTTCTCGTCCTCGTGACCGACCGGGCGACGCCGCAGTCGTACGTGCTGAGCGTCGCCGTCTTCGGCACGCTCGTCGCCGCGGTGTTCTACGTCTGGCGCGAGCAGTTCTACGAGAAGCGCGCCCGCTACCTCTACAGCACGGTCTCGGCGGCCGACCGGGTCCTCGTCCCGATGCGCGGACCGGAGTGGGCCGCAGAGCGGACGGCCCTGTTCGCCTCGCGACTCGCTGCCGCCCACGAAGCCGGGAAGGTCGTTCTCTTCGGCCTCGTCGACGGCTCGGACGAGGATGCGGGGGCCGTGACGACTCGGCTCGAACGGGTCGCCGCCGACCTGCAGGCGTCGGGTCTCACCTGCGAGGTGGTCGTCGGGGAGGGCGACGACACCACCGCGACACTCAGCGCCGTCCGAGACACCGGGTGTGACCTCGTCGTGACGCCGTACGAGGCCGACGACGGCGCGCTCACCGAGTACGTTCGCGGCGTCTTCGGCGGCCCCTACGACGCCGTCGCGTTCCGCCCGGTCTCGCGCGACAGCGCGTGGGAACGGGTGCTGGTGATGGTCGCCCGCCCGGGCGACTCCGCGCACGCGATGATCGACTTCGCCGAGCGACTCGTCGGCGACGGGGGGACGCTGAGCGTCTGCACCTGTATCGGGACCGAGGTGGAGCGACGGCCGGCTGAGACGCGGCTCGCGAACTTAGTCGAGACGGTCGACCGGCCGGTCGAGACGCGCGTCGCCCGGTCGGACGTGACGTCGTATCTCGACGCGAACGCGGAGACGTACGACCTCGTCGTCATCGGGTCGAGCGGCGACCGGTCCGCCGCCTCGCGGTTCGTGTCACCGCCGACGTTCGAGCGTATCACCGAAATCGAGACGGACGTGGCCGTCGTCGACCGCGGTAACCCCTGAGCCGAGCGGCGCGGTCGAGCCGACTCGCGGGCCGAGCGATGTGACAGCGCGACCACGGCGTACCGTTCAACGGGCTGAGAGAACCGTTTTCACCCGAGCCACCCAAACACGAGTATGACTGAGGGTGCATCGGACCGCCGTCTCCGACGGAGTGACGCACTACGGCGTGTCACCGACGGCATCGTCTCGCTCGATACGGGGTTCCGCTACACCTACGTGAACCCCCAGGCCGAGCGCATCCTCGACCGCCCCGCCGACGACTTACTCGGCCGGACCGTCTGGGAGGCGTTCCCCGGAACCACTGGGACGGTCGCCGAAACGAAACTCGAGAGCGCGATGGCGACCCAAGAACAGCAGTCGTTCGAGCGCTACAACGCGGAGCTTGACCGCTGGTTCGACGTCCGCGTGTATCCAGACGAGGGCGGTCTCACGGTCTACTTCGCCGACGTGACCGAGCAGAAACGTCTCGAGCGCGACCTCGCGGAGACCAATCGGCAGCTCACGGCTCTCGTCGAGAACACCGTCACCCCGATCTACATCAAGGACACGGAGGGACGGTATCGGCTCATGAACGAGGCCGCCGCGGACCTGTTCGCCCTCACTCCCGAAGACGCCGTCGGCACGTGCGACACGGAACTGTTCGACCCGGAAAGCGTGGCCGAGATCAGCGAGGTGGACGAGCGAATCGTCGCTCGCGACGAGGCCGACTCGCGCGAGGCGGTCCGGTACATCGACGGCCGCCGCCACACCTTCCTCGACGACAAGTACCCCTACCACGACGCGCACGGCGACGTCGTCGGCGTGATGGGCATCAGCCGCGACATCACCGCTCGCAAGCGCCGCGAAAGAGAGCTACAGAAGCTCTCCGAGGAGTACGAAGCGGTGTTCGACAACGCGGAGGACGCCGTCTTCCTCGTCGACGTCGAGACCACAGACACGGCAGCCGTGTTCCGGTACGAGCGGCTGAATCCCGCTCACGAGGCGTCGACCGGACTCTCGACGGCGGACGTGCAGGGAAAGACGCCTCGGGAGGTGCTCGGGGAGGAACTCGGCGGGGAGGTCGTGGCGAACTACCAGCGTTGCGTCGACGCTCGTGACGCGATAACCTACGAGGAAACGCTCACGCTGCCGGAGGGCCAGCGCGTCTGGCAGACGAAACTCGCGCCCGTCATCATCGACGACGAGGTGACCCGAATCGTGGGAATCGCGCGGGACATCACGGAGCGCGTGGAGCGAGAACGGGAGCTTCGTCGGAAGAACGACCGCCTCGACGAGTTCGCGAGCGTCATCTCTCACGACCTGCGGAACCCCCTCAACGTCGCACAGGGGCGGACTGCGCTGCTTCTAGAGCTGTGTGACGACGACTACCACGGCCACCTCGACCCACTCGCCGAGTCGCTCGACCGGATGGCGGCGATCGTCGCGGACACCCTGACGCTCGCTCGCCAGGGGAAGTCGGTGAGCGACTCCTGCGAAATCGAGGTCGTCGACCTGGTCGGTCAGTGCTGGGGGGGAGTGGAGACGGCCGAAGCGTCGCTGGAGATCGAAGACGAGTTCACGATTCGGGGCGACCAGGACCGCCTGCGACACGTCTTCGAGAACCTGTTCCGCAACGCCGTCGAACACGCCGGCGACACCGTCACCGTGCGTGTCGGACGCGGGGACGACGACAGCATCTACGTCGAAGACGACGGGCCGGGCATCCCCGCGGTCATACGTGACGCGGTGTTCGAGCCGGGGTACACCTCGGCGGCCGGGGGGACAGGGTTCGGGCTCGCAATCGTCAAGCGAATCGCCGAGGCCCACGGCTGGGAGGTGGCGGTCGTCGACGGTCGAGACGGCGGTGCCAGATTCGAGTTTCACGGCGTCGACTCCCTCGACGACTGACCAACCACAACGCGCGTCGGAGCGTCGAGGGGCCGGACAGCGTCCGCCGCGCAGCCTCACTGTCCGGGACGCGACAGGCGACTCGGACGCGGCCGACGATGGTCAGCGGTTCTCCCGTTCGGTCCCGCTGTCACCGTGCTCTCCGTCGCCACGCTCGTCCTCGTCGACGGGTTCGTCCTTCGACGGCTCCTCTTCCATCACCTGCTGTTCGACCTTCTCCGAGTCGCCGCCGAGCGCCGACTCGGCCATCAGGTGCCCGCCCAGCGTGGTCGGGCTGATGACGGTGTCCGCGCCGGCGCGTTTCAGCTTGTCGACGTTCTCCCGATTGGAGGCCGCCGCGACGATTCTGACGTTCGGATTCAACTGTCGCGCGGTGAGGATGGCGAGGGCGTCCTCGGCGTCGTTGCTGGTGGCGACGACGACGGCGCGGGCGGTGCCGACGCGCGCGCGCTCGAGCGAGTCCGCGTCGGAGGGGTCCGCGGTGAAGACGTCGATGCCGCGGTCCGAGAGGAGTCGCGCCTGGTCGGCGTTGTCGGTGACGACGACGTAGCGCGCTTTCGTCGCGAGTTCTTCGAGAATCGGTTCCGTCAGGTCCCCGTAGCCGAGCACGAGGACGTGGTTTTCGAGGAGGTCGAGTTGTGTTTCGGTCATGCGTCCGAGTGCCTTCGAGAGGCGTGCTTCGATTGCGGGCGTGAGGAGGACACCGAGTGCCACCGCGAACGAGGAGACCGTCACCAGCAGGACGGACATCCCGAACAGCCGTGCGATGGGGGTCGAGGGGGTGATGTCGCCGTAGCCGACGGTGCTGCCGGTGACCAGGGCGAAGTAGAAGGCGTCGACGAGGGTGTCGAGCCCGTTGAACTGCTCGCGGAGCGCGTAGGCACCGACGGTGCCGTACGTCTGCGCGCCGATGATGGCGGCGAGCGCGGCGAGTTCCGTCGTGGAAAAGTCGAGGTCACGGTGGAATCGCTTGCGGTTGAGGCCGAGGACGAGGAAGGCGACGGCGGACAGCGCGACGAGCGGGACGGCGCGCTCGTTCGACTGCAGCGCGCCCTGTAGCGCCGTGACGGGAAACAGCACCATCGTCACGTACCAGGCCGCTCGAAGTCCCCGCCGGAGACCGAACGCGGCCGCGAGGAGCAGAAATCCCGTGAGCGCGCCCGTGAAGCCGGCGATGACCGGGACGAACGCGGGGACGAGCGCCGCGACCGGACCGATGGGACGGGGCGGGGCACCGATGTTGGCGATGCCGGTGATGACGGACGCGATGGCGACGGCGAAGGTCAACACCACCGACGCGCGCCCCCCGATCCAGTCGCGACTGACCATACCCCTCGTGGGTAGAGTGTCGGTAATAAACGGCTCGGTCACGGACGCCGCAGGCCCGCCGGCACGACAGCACGGGGGAGAACAGCCGTGCAGTACGGCGAACCGCGGGCGCAACTTGTATACCGACGAGACGAGTGTGCGCGACTATGGCTTCGCTTCCAGTCGAGTTCCTCTTCGGACTCTACCTCGGTCTCCTCACGGGCATCATCCCGGCACTGGTGTCGGGGGTACTCGGCTTCGTCTTCAAGTACGTCACGAACGTGACGATACCCGGGCTGGGTGTGGTCGTCCTCTCGCTCGCCATCGCGGGCGCGAACGGCGGGTTGATGGCGCTGAACGACCCGACCATCATCGGCTCCGGCGAGCGGTTCATCGTCGCCATCCTCGTCGTCCTGATGCTGTCGCTGTACGCCCACAGCCAGGGTGACAGACTCGGCGCGTCGGTCCCGAAGCGGCTGAACCTCCGAAAGCTCACGGAGCGAACGCTCAACACGGACGTCATCGAACTCGTCGGCGGCCGCGGCGAGGTCCGCGTCACCGTCTCCGGGGAGGTCGGTGACATGGAAGGGTATCCCGCCCTGTCGGCGGACCTCCGGAGGAGCATCCGCGAGGGCGAGTGGACGTTCCCCGCCGACGTCCCCCTCGTCGAACTCGAGACGCGCTTCGCCGACCGCCTCCGCTCCGAGTTCGACCTCGCCGACGTGGCGGTCCGCCTCGACGAGAACGCGCGGGCGACGGTGAGCGCCGCGCCGCCCGTCGGTGCCCTGTCGAAACGCATCCCGTCGGGGAAACGGGCGGTGTCGGTGACCGCCCTGCTACCGACCGGGCTGGCGGCCGGCGACGAGGTCGAGGTGACCACCGGCGACCGGACGGTCGCGGGCACCGTCCTCAGCGCGAAGACGAACCCGAAGGGAGAGAAGAAGGAGTCGGTGGCGACGGACGGCGGCACCGACACGGCGGCGCCGACACCGCCCGTTTCCCCGACGGTGACGGGCGGTGAGGGCCGCGTCACGCTCGCCGTCAGCCGGTCGGACGCGACGGCGCTCTTGGAGACGGCCGCGGCCGACCGCCTGGTCGTTCGCTCCCGGGGTATCCGGCGGGAACTCGAACTCGTCACGCTGCTCCGTCGCGGCGGATACCGGTTCCGGAAGCTCACGGTTCGCGACGACGGCGTCCTCGACGGGGTCACCCTCGGCGAGGTGAGTGTCCGCGACAGCTACCGCGTGGTAATCTTGGCCGTCCGTCACGAGGGGACGTGGCGGATAACCCCGCGGGGGTCACAGGCCATCGCGGCGGGTGACGAACTCTTCGCCGTCGGACGGCCCGACGCGCTCTCCAGTTTCGTGGAGGTCGCCGCGTGAGCGCCCTCGTCGCCTTACAGAGCGTGGCGCTCGACGACCCGAGTCTCGTCGAGGACGTGAGCCGACTCGTGGCGTTCGTCGTCGCGTCGGGCGTGGTGTCGGGAGTCGCGGCGCTCGTCTTCCGGTGGTACACCCGCGAGGTGGTGCCCATCGGCGTCTCGACGGTGCTCGGTCTCTCCGTCGTGGCGCTGTATCTCAACACCGTCGGGCTGTTCAGTCAACTCGTCGGCGGCACGTCCGCGGGCATCTTCGAACTCGACGCGGTCGTGTTCAACGTCGTCGCCATCGGGCTGGCGGGGGTCGCCGCGCCCGTCGGGCGGCGGGTGGGTGACCGCCTGGCGACGGACGTCTTCGCCGTCGCGGGCGTGAAGCAACTCGACGCGGAGGTCTCGCGAATCGTCCGCACCGTCGGGCGCGTCACCGCCGTGACGCTCCCCGAGGCCGACGACATCGAGGACATGGAGAGCTACGACCCCGTCTCGGCGGAGCTGAAAGCGGAGATGGGCGGGAAGTCCCTGCTGTTCCCGAACCGGCTCACGGTCGAGGAGCTCCGCGACCGGCTGGTGACCCGACTGAAAGACGATTACCGCGTCGGCTACGTCGACGTCGAACTCACCGACAGCGGCGTGGTGGAGTTCCTCGCAGTGGGGAGTCGTGCCGCGGGTCTCGGTCCGACACTCGGGCACGGGACCGTCGCCGTCTCCATGCGGGCGGACCCGGCGAACGCCGCGAGTCCGGGGGACCTGGTCCAGGTGTGGCGAGCCGCACGCGTCGAGCACGAACCGGACGCTGTCGACGCGGGCGGTGGAACGGACGGCGAGACGACGGGGAACCGCGAGGTCCACAGGCCGCCCGAACGGCTCTTCACCGCCGAGTTGCGGGCCGTGAGCGGTGACATCGTCACCGTGGCCGCCGACGCCGACGACGCGGAACAGGTCGACACGGCGACGACCTACCGTCTCGTCTCGCTCCCGGCCGAACCCCGCGCCGACAGGGAGTTCGCCTCCCTGCTCCGGGCGGCGGACGAGACGATGGCGACGGTCACCGTCCCCGAGTCGTCGGCCGTCGTCGGCGAGACGCTGGGGTCGCTCGACGTGACGGTCGCCGCCGTGCGCCCCGCGACGGGCACCGTCGAGGCGATTCCCCCGCGCGCACGCACCGTCGAGGCCGGGGACACCCTCTACGTGGTCGCTCGGCCCGACGTCCTGCGGCGACTCGAGACGCGAGCCAGCGTCGTCGTCGAGGTTCCCCCGACGGCGGAGCGGACGGAGCCCACGGCGGACTGACCACCGCACGTCGCGTCGACCCCACCGCGGCGGCCGAGTCGAACGAGGAGAACGAAATTTCTGCAAGCGAACCCTGAAAAACGCTTTACAGGGGTCTGTCCGTACGCACGGACGATGTCCCCGCGGTCAGACTGGCTCCAGACGAACGACGACCAGCGTCTCGCCGCCGAGTCGACGGCGGCGACCGACTCGCTCACCGAGGCCGTCGGTCGCTGGCTCTGGGTCAGCGGCTACCAGGGCCTCGCACAGGTGTTCTTGCTCTCGGCACCGGTGCTGTGGCTGGTGTTCCGGTCGCCGCAGTCTGGTACCGTCGTCAAGCCGCTGGCGCTGGTACTCGTCGTGTCGACGCCGCTCGTCGTCGGTGCCTTCCGTCAGGGCCATCTCTCGACGGGGCGCTCGTGGCCGGCCATCACGAGCGACCGCCTCTCGTTCGCCGGGGGGTACTGGTCCGTCTTCCGGCGCGGAGTGCTCCTCAACCACGTCCTCGGCGTCGCCGTCTTCGGCGGTGGCGGCGTCGGCCTCTTCGCGGGGTCGCTCGGGGTCGCCGTCGCCGTCGGCCTGCTCCTCGTCGGTGGCGGGGTCGCGCTCGTCCCCTGGCTCACACCCGAGACCCCGCGGGCGACCGTCGGGCGTGTCGGCTACGCCCTCGCCGCACTGAGCCTCGCGTTCGTCGTGGGGGGCCCGCTCTCGGGGAACCCCCGGTTCCGAACGGCACCGGCCGCGTTCGCCCTCCTCGTGTTCGTCTCGGTCGTCGACCTCCGGCCGTGGCGGGTGCTCGGCGCGGTGCGTCGGTGAGTCGCTCCAGCCGCGAGGGGCGCAACGCTCTTTTGCGCCCGACATCCGAGAGAGGAGTATGGAACTCGAGTGGAAGCTGTTCGCCGACCTGAAAGAGTACGCCGGTGGCGGTCACGTGACCGTCGACGTCGACGAGGACGCCACCGTCGGAGACGCGCTCGCCGCGCTCGTCGCGGGGAATCCGGGGCTCGAAGGCCGCGTGTTCGACGAGGACGGGACGGTCTACGACCACGTGAACGTCCTGCGGAACGGAGAGAACGTCGAGACGAGCGGCGAGGGGCTCGAATCCACGGTGAGCGCGCGGGACGAACTGGCGCTGTTCCCGCCGGTGAGCGGCGGAGGTGTCTGAGCGGTCTGAGCGGGGGCGACAGAAGAGACGAACTCGGCTCAGTCGGGACGGGGCAGCGCCGTGAACAGCGTCTGAACGACGGAGAACGGGTCGTAGAGCGACTGGTGGCACTGGCAGTAGACCCCGTCGGCGTCGCCGAACTTCGCGGCGTCGGCCGACTGTTTCCAGCCCGGCACGCAGCAGAAGTGCGTACACTTGTTGAGCCAGGCGACGAAGCCGTCCTGGGTCGCAGCCTCGAAGAAGCCGCCTACCTCCGGAGCCCGCTGTTCGACGACGTCGCTCTTGATGACCTGAATCGGCATGCTGTCCTCGGAGTCCTGCGAGCGCCACGTGCCGGTGGCGGGCTTGCCGATGCCGGCGGTGCCGATGCCGTTCCCCCACTCCTGGTAGTCGGAGAAGTCGTCGACGTGGAGCCTGTCGCCGGCGCTGTAGACCTCCTGTTGCCACGAGTAGGCGCCCGAGTCCGCGCGGAAGAAGTTGTCACCGTCGTACGAGGGCGCGAGCTGTGGGTACGACTGGACGCCGCAGTACTGGAACCACTCGGAGGAGTAGGTGACGCCGCTCCCGCGGAAGTCCTCGGTCTCGGCGACCTCGATCTCGATACCGCCCTGCATCTCCGTCGACACGTCGGGCCAGACACCCTTGAGGTAACCCTCGGAGTCGATCTCGACGGGGATGAGCGGCATCCCACGCGGGGCGGGACCGGCCGTGTTCTCGATGGCGTACGCCTCCGTTGGACCGCCACCCGCACCGGGGGAGGTGGTCGCGGAGTTGACTGCCGCCGAGCCAGCGGCACCGACGCCGGCGAGCGCCGCGCCACCGACAACGCCTTTCACGAACCGGCGACGGCCGGACTCTGTGGGGTACTTGTCGTCGCTATCGCTCATGTGGAATCGTTGGTGCCGCCGGTAAAAAGGGTGACGAAGTGTGCGACCGCTCACCGGGGGCGAGTCCCCGGTGACGGCGACACCGTCCTCCCGGCCGACCCGGGCCAGGTTCGCGCCGGCCGAACCACCGGCCGACCCGGCAGCATCGGCTCGTGAGCGCTATTGAGGGCTCTGTAGGAAGTTACTCATAAACGAGGCAATTTTCCGACCGAAACTCGTGGGTTTTACACTGGGGACCACATACCAGGCTGGTATGGACCTACACACCAGAGACGTCAGGCAGGACGTACGGGAGCTTGGCGCGCTCCTGGGCGACGTCCTCGAAGACCAGTCGTCGACCGCGGCGTTCGAGACGGTCGAGGACCTCCGGACGTCCGCCATCGCGTACCGCGCGGGGGAGGCCGACTCGCGCCAGTCGCTCCGTGACGTCATCGACCGACTCGACCCCGACGGGGCGAGCGTCGTCGCACGGGCGTTCACCACCTACTTCGAGTTGATCAACCTCGCCGAAGAGCGCGAACGGGTGCGGGCGAACCGGGAGGCGTCGCAGGCGCGCACGCTCGAAGACGGCCTCGAAGAGACCGTCGAGGCGCTCTCGGCGGCCGACGCCGACACCGAGACGGTCCAGGGTGTCCTCGACGACGTGCTCATCGAACCGACGTTCACCGCCCACCCGACGGAGGCGCGCCGGAAGACGGTGAAAGCGAAACTGCGGTCCATCGCGCGGGACCTCGAAGTCCTCGACGAGCGCCGCATGACCGACAAGGAGGCCGAACAGTGCTGGAAGGAGGTCGACGCCGAGGTGACGAGCCTCTGGCAGACCTCACAGGTCCGCGACCGTCGGCCGGAGCCACAAGACGAGGCACGGAACGTCCAGTGGTATCTCGAGAACATCCTCTTCGACGTCGTCGGCGAGGTGTACCAGGAGTTCGAGGACGTCGTCCACGAGGAGTACCCCGACGTGGACGTGCCGAAGCTGTTCGAGTTCCGGTCGTGGGCCGGCTCGGACCGCGACGGCAACCCCTTCGTCACGCCCGAGGTGACGACGGACACGCTCGAACGCCAGCGCGACGTCGTCATCGGGAAGTACCTCGACGCGCTGAAGCGACTGTCCGGCATCCTGAGCCAGGACGCCCGGCGGGTCGACGTCGGTGACGCGCTGCTCGACTCCATCGAGGCCGACCGGGAGCGACTCCCCGTCGTCGGCGAGGAGGTCGAAGCGCGCTACCCGAGCGAGCCCTACCGACAGAAGCTGAAGCTGATGCGCGAGCGGCTGCGGCGCATCTCCGACGTCCGCCCGGACGGCTACACCGACCCCGCCGAACTGCTCGCCGACCTCGACGTCATCCACGAGAGCCTCTGTTCGACCGGGGCCGAACAGGTCGCCGCGACCTACGTCGAACCGCTCCGCCGACAGGTCGACACCTTCGGTTTCACGCTCGCGAGCCTGGACCTCCGCGACCACCAGGAGAACCACACCGAGGCCGTGAGCGAGGCGCTCGACCAGGTCGGCATCGACTACGACGCGATGGACGAAGACGAGCGAGTCGACGTCCTGACCGAGGCCGTCCTCCAGGAGGAACACCTCGTCGACCTCGACGAACCGGGCGACGTGTCAGACACGGCCGAGCGCGTCCTGCGCCGCTTCAAGAAGCTCGGCGACTGGCAGCGCGAGTACGGCGTCGGCGCCATCGACACCTACTGCATCTCGATGACCGAAGAGCCCTCGCACGTCCTCGAGGTGCTGTTCCTCGCCGACCAAGCGGGTGTCGTCTCGCTCCCGGACCACTGCGGGCTCGACATCGTGCCCCTGCTCGAGACCGAGAGCGCGCTCAACGGTGCCCGTCGCATCATGGGCACGCTGTTCGAGAACGAGGCCTACGAGCGGGCCCTGTCGGCACGGAACGACGTCCAGGAGATCATGCTGGGCTACTCCGACTCGAACAAGGA
Organism: Salinigranum halophilum; assembly: GCF_007004735.1. NCBI lineage: Archaea > Methanobacteriati > Methanobacteriota > Halobacteria > Halobacteriales > Haloferacaceae > Salinigranum > Salinigranum halophilum. The sequence goes on along the minus strand of NZ_SSNL01000003.1, from coordinate 641,058 downwards.
GAACGGCTTCCTCGCCGCGAACTGGGACCTCTACAAGAACCAGCGCCGTCTCGCCAACATCACCGACGACTTCGGCGTGACGATGCGGCTGTTCCACGGCCGCGGTGGTTCCATCTCTCGCGGTGGCGGCCCGATGAACCGCGCGATGCTCGCGCTGCCGAACGAGACGGTCACCGGCCAGATCAAGTTCACCGAGCAGGGCGAGGCCATCGCCGAGAAGTACGCGAACCCGCGCATCGCCGAGCGAAACCTCGAACAGATGCTCAACGCGCAGGTGCGCGCGCGCCGCAACGCCATCCGCGAACCCGAAGAACAGGTCCCCGAGGAGTGGACCGACGCGATGGACACGATGGCGACCGCCGCACGCGCGGAGTACCGCGACCTCCTCGAATCCGACGGGTTCGTCTCGTACTTCGGACAGGCCACGCCCATCGCGGTCATCGAGGACCTCAACCTCGGCTCCCGCCCTGCGTCGCGGTCGGGTGAACGCACCGTCGAGGACCTCCGCGCCATCCCGTGGGTGTTCTCGTGGACCCAGTCGCGCTGTATCCTCCCCGGCTGGTACGCCCTGGCGTCGGGCATCGACGCGTTCCTCGAAGAGGGGAGCGTCGAGACCCTACAGGAGATGTACGACGAGTGGCCGTTCTTCAGAACGACGCTCGACCGCGCCACTCTCTCGCTCGCCCGGACCGACTTCGAAATCGCTGCCGAGTACGCCGACCTCGCCGACGCCGAGCTCCGCGAGACGTTCTTCCCCCGACTCTCCGACGAGTACGAGCGCGCGGTCGACCACGCACTCGCCATCTGCGGCCGTGACTCACTCTTACAGCGCGAGTGGCTCGACGAGAGCCTCACCCGCCGCAACCCCTACGTCGACCCGCTGAACCTGCTCCAGACGTACCTCCTGGCACAGACCCACCGCACCCCCGAGGAGGAACAGACCCTCCGCCTCACGGTGAAAGGCATCGCGGCCGGGATGAAGAACACGGGCTGACCGCACCAGACAGAGACGACCGGTGGCGGCGTTCTCACCCGGACGGCGAGGCTCTCGGAACGTGAACGCTCACGGCACCGACGGCGGTGGGCCGCCGAGCCACGGGCTGAGCACTAGACCACCGGGCAGACACGGTTCGGCGAGAGCGCCAGTGAAGAACAGTTCCGGGCGCGAACGACCGGCCGCGCCCGTCGTCAGCGGTTGTGGATGTCGTAGTCGTGCCCGCACTCCGGACAGGTGTGCCGGGCGAGCCGATACTCCTGTTTCAGCCGCCGGCGCACCCCACCAATGCGCCCGGTGTCTGTCGTCGGTGCCTCGATCCCTTGCCCGCAGTACGGGCAGGCCACCATGGCAGTCCCCATATGTACGATATTGAATTATATTACGCATATAATTTTTGATTGTTCACTCAGACAGTCTTTATCGCCGGGGTAAACACGTAATACTTACACAGAGCGTCGAGAAACTATCCCGAAGCCGATACGGGTTCGGCGCGCGTTCGACCGCGTGTTCCGCCCAGGGAATCGAGGGTTGCATCTTCGAAGCGTCAGGGCTAACCGGAGACGGAGTGAGGGGCGACACAGCAGAGATGACCCGCCGCACCGCGCTGTTGTTCGTCGTCGCTGCGCTGGCGTTCGGGACGGCGTTCGTCGGCATCAAGGCGGGTGTGGCGACCATCCCGCCCGTCCTGTTCGCCGCCCTCCGCTTCGACCTCGGTGCGGGACTCCTCCTCGCGCTCCTCGTCCGGCGTCGAGGCGTCGTGGGAGCGCTCCCGCGGACCCGCCGCGACCTGCTCGGGGTGGGCATCGCCGGAGTGTTCCTCGTCACGCTCAACGGGGCGTTGCTCTTCATCGGCCAGCAGTTCACGACGAGCGCCGCGGCCGCGGTCGTCTACGGCATCGTCCCGCTGGCGACGGCCCCGTTCGCCGTCGTCGTGCTCCGCGACCGACTCTCGCCGCTCGGGGTCGTCGGTCTCGTCCTCGGCTTCGCCGGGTTGGTCGTCGTCGTTCGACCCTCGCCGGAGTTCCTCCAGGGCTCTGGACTCGGCGAGGCGCTCGTGGTCGTCGCCGCGCTCTCGGTCGCTTTCGGGAGCGTCCTCCTCAGGCGCGTTCGGCCGAGCATGTCGTCGTTCGCGCTGACCGCGTGGGCGATGGTCGTCGGCGCGCTCTGTTCGCACGCGCTGAGTCACCTCCTGGGCGAACCGCTCGGGGTGGCCTGGACGCCGGAGGCCGTCGCTGCCGTCGTCTGGCTCGGGACCGTCTCGACGGGCCTCGCGTTTCCGGCGTACTTCGCGCTCATCCGCGAGGCCGGCCCGGTCCGGGCGAACCTCGTCGCTTACGTGGTCCCCATCGTCGCCGCCGTCTCCGGCGCGGTGGTGCTCGGCGAGTCCATCGCCGCGACGACCGCCCTCGGATTCCTCGTCGTGCTCTGTGGGTTCGCGCTCCTCGAACACGAGGCGCTCCGCCGGGACCTCCGGGCGGCGTGGGATTGGGTCTGAGTTACGCCTGGTTCCACGGTGCCGACGGGAAGTCGACGATCCGTTCTTCCACCTCGCCGTCGAGCGCGTCGATGCGTTCGACCTCCGCCGGGGCGAGTTCGAGGTCCATCGCCGCGATGTTCTCCCGGATGTGGTCGGGCGAGGACGCCTTCGGGATGGGGACGACGTTCTCCTTCGACGCGAGCCACGCCAGCGAGACCTGCGCGGGGGTGGCGTCGTGGGCGTCGGCGACCTCCTGCAACACGTCGACGTCGGCGACCTGATTGCGGGCGATGGGACAGTACGCGACGAGGTAGTGGTCGTGTTCTTTCGCCAGTTCGTGGAGTTCGCGCTGCTGGAGGAGTGGATGCATCTCGACCTGATGGGCGAACAGGTCGTGGTCGAGACGGTCGATGGCCGCGTCCAGTTGGGACGGAAGGAAGTTCGACAGGCCGATCTCTCTCACTACCCCGTCGTCGACGAGGTCGTCGAGGGCGGGGAGGGTCTCGTCTGAGTCGTACGCCTCCAGCGGCCAGTGGACGTAGAGCAGATCGACCACGTCGAGACCGAGCCGTTCTCGGCTCTCGCGGGCGGTCGAGACGGCGTCGTCGTAGCCGGTGTTGTCGGTGTCGAGCTTCGTGGCGACGACGACGTCGTCGCGGCTGCCTCCCGCGTCGAAGGCGTTCGCCAGCCCCTCGCCGACGAACGACTCGTTGTCGTACATCTGGGCGGTGTCGACGTGGCGGTAGCCGGCGTCGAGGGCTGTCTCGACGGCACGGACGCACTCGTCGCGGTCAGTCATCCGGTACGTGCCGAGGCCGATGTCGGGGAGTTCGAGCGTCATCGTCGACAGGTGGGCGGGACAGGGGGGTGAAAGCTGTGGTTCGCGGTCGGTGGGGGACCGACAGAGGGGCCGACCGCTAGACCACGCGAACGGGGTCGATGCCGTACTCCTCGGCGACCCGCGTCAGTTCCCGCGCCCGCGGTTCCAGCTCTTCGGGCGCGTGCGAGTCGGTCCCGAGCGTCAGGTCGACGCCGTGGTCGAGGAGGACTTCGAGGAACTCGTGGGTGGGGTGGAACGCGCCGTAGTCGTCGAGGACGCGCCCGGCGTTTATCTCGGGGACCGTGGACGAGTCACCGAAGGCTGTCGCGATGCGGGCGTAATCGTCGTGGTCGAGCAGTCCCCGGAAGGCCGGATTGCGTTCGAGCAGGTCGGGGTGGGCGGCGATGTCGAACAGCTCCGACTCGACGAGCGCGACGAGCTTGTCGACGTAGCGCGTGGCGAGGTCCCGGCGCTCGGCCTCGGACTTCGGGGCGAAGTGGCCCTCGAAGTGGACGTTGACGCCGTCGAGGTAGTGGACGCTCCCGACGGCGTAGTCGAAGCCCGCGCGGTCGAGGAAGGCCGCGATGTCGGCCTCGTCGCGTGGGTCGTAGTCCATCTCGACCGCGTCGTAGACCGCGATGTCGAAGCGTCCGCCGAAGGAGTCGATGGCCTCGCGCCGGCGTTCGTAGGTGTGGTCGAGGTTGAACCCCATCCGCGCGCGGGTGCGTTGCATCTCCTCACGGCCGGAGACCGTGCAGTGGTCGGCGAAGCCGACGGCGTCGAACCCGGCGTCGGCGGCGGCCGAGACCATCGACCAGAGGAACCGGCCGTCGGAGTAGTTCGAGTGGACGTGGTAGTCGGCGATGGGCACGCTCTGAGACTACTCGCGGCGGGCGGGAGAAGCTGTCGAATCGGGGCCGGAGAACTGACCGTTCGTCCAGCGTGTCGTGTCAGTGTAGCCGATAATGCGGCTCGTGAGCCGGTGACACCCGTGGTTCGCTCCCGAAACGATTTTCAAGAGTCGTTGCGGATGGTCGGTATGCCGAAGGAACCCGAAACAGGGTACGACCCCACACTGGGTCGGAAGTTCGTTTTCGTCACGGGAGGTGTAATGTCCGGACTTGGAAAGGGGATAACCGCCGCGAGTACGGGCAGACTGCTCGCCAACGCCGGTTTCGACGTCACCGCTGTGAAGATCGACCCGTACCTCAACGTCGACGCGGGGACGATGAACCCCTACGAGCACGGGGAGGTGTACGTGTTAAAAGACGGCGGCGAGGTCGACCTCGACCTGGGGAACTACGAGCGCTTCCTGGGCGTGGACATGACCTCGGACCACAACGTCACCACCGGCAAGGTGTACAAACACGTCATCGAGCGCGAACGCGCCGGTGACTACCTCGGGAAGACGGTCCAGATCATCCCTCACATCACCGACGACATCAAGCGACGCATCCGCGAGGCTGCCGAGGGCGCGGACGTCTGCATCGTCGAGGTCGGCGGCACCGTCGGCGACATCGAGGGGATGCCCTTCCTCGAGGCGCTCCGGCAGTTCGCCAGCGAGGAGGACGACGAGGACCTGCTGTTCATGCACGTGACGCTCGTCCCGGACTCGAAGAACGGCGAGCAGAAGACCAAACCCACCCAGCACTCGGTGAAGGAACTCCGCTCGATCGGTCTGCACCCGGACGTCATCATCGGTCGGAACGAACAGCGCCTCGACGCCGAGACGAAAGAGAAGATCGCCCTGTTCTGTGACATCCCGAACGAGGCGGTGTTCTCGAACCCCGACGTCGACGACATCTACCACGTCCCGCTGATGGTCGAAGACGAGGGGCTCGACGAGTACGTGATGGAGCGACTGGCGCTCGCCGAGGAGGCGCTCCCGCACGCCGAGCGCGACAACCGCTGGCGCGAACTCGTGACGCGGAACCGCGACGAGGCCGAGCCCATCTCGGTCGCGCTCGTCGGGAAGTACGGGCTCGAGGACGCGTACATGAGCATCCACGAGTCGCTGAAGCACGCCGGAATCGAACTCGGCGTCGAGGTGGACGTCAGCTGGGTCGACGCCGAGAAGATGCGCGACAGCCACCGCAAGCGGCTCGAAGCCGCGGACGGCGTCGTCGTCCCCGGCGGCTTCGGCGTCCGCGGGACCGAAGGGAAGGTCGAGGCGGTCCGTCACGCCCGCGAGCACGACGTCCCCTTCCTCGGTCTCTGTCTTGGCTTCCAGATGGCCGTCGTCGAACACGCGCGGAACGTCCTCGGACTCGAGGGTGCGAACTCGGCCGAACTCGACCCCGACACGCCCCATCCCGTCATCGACATCCTCCCCGAGCAGAAGGAACTCGACGACATGGGCGGGACGATGCGCCTCGGCGCACACGAGACAGAGATCAAGCCGGAGACGCTCGCACAGCGGCTGTACGGCGACGCCTGCGTCGAGCGGCACCGACATCGGTACGAGGTCAACCCCGCCTACATCGAGCGACTGGAATCCGAAGGACTCGTGTTCTCGGGGACGGCTGGTCCCCGTATGGAGATTCTCGAACGCGACGACCACCCGTTCTTTTTCGGGACGCAGTTCCACCCCGAGTTCCGGTCGCGCCCCGACAGGGCGTCGCCGGCGTTCGTCGGCTTCCTCGACGCGGTCATCGGGGAACGCGACGAGACCGCAGCGAGCGAGGAGGTGACCGCCTGATGGTCGACACCGAGTCGTTCATCGAGGAGGCGGTCGCCGAGATCGAAGCGGCAGTGGGCGACGGTCACGCCATCATCGCCCTCTCGGGCGGGGTCGACTCCTCCGTCGCCGCGACGTTGGCGTACGAGGCGCTCGGCGACGACCTCACGCCCGTGTACGTCGACACCGGCCTGATGCGGAAGGGCGAAACCGACCAGATTCGAGAGACGTTCTCGTTCATGGAATCGCTCGAAATCGTCGAGGCACAGGAGCGGTTCCTCGACGCGCTCTCGGGCGTCACTGACCCCGAGGAGAAGCGCCACGTCATCGGCGAGCAGTTCATCCGCGAGTTCGAGACGATGGCGAGAGAGAGCGACGCCGACTACCTCGTCCAGGGGACCATCTACCCCGACCGCATCGAGTCGGAGGGGAACATCAAGTCCCACCACAACGTCGGCGGCCTCCCTGAAGTGGTAGACTTCGAGGGCATCGTCGAACCCGTTCGCGACCTCTACAAGGACGAGGTGCGCGACGTGGCCCGCGACCTCGGCCTGGAGGAGATCATCTCCGAGCGGATGCCGTTCCCCGGCCCGGGACTCGCCGTCCGGGTCATCGGCGAAATCACGGCGGAGAAACTCGAGGTGGCCCGCGAGTCGTGTCACATCGTCGAGGAGGAGGTCGAAGCCCACGAGCCGTGGCAGGCGTTCGCGGCCGTCATCGGCAAGGCCACGGGCGTGAAGGGTGACAACCGCGTCCACGGCTGGGTCGTCTCCGTGCGCTCGGTCGAGTCACGCGACGGGATGACCGCGCGGGCACAGGACCTCCCGTGGGAGACGCTCCAGCGCATCCAGTCGCGGATTACCGGAACGCTCCCCAACGTCGCCCGCGTCGTCTACGACGTCACGCACAAACCGCCCGCGACCATCGAGTACGAATGAGCCTGCGCGTAGTCCTCGCGGGCGCGGACGACGGTGACGTGGCTGCGGCGCTCGACGACGCCGGGGCCGACGTGCGGCGGGTCGACGGCATCGCCACCCGGAAGTCGCTCGCGGCGGCGGGAATCGAGACGGCCGACGTGTTCCTCCTCACGGATATGGACGACGCGACGGCCATCTCGGTCGCGAAGGACACGAACGCCGACGTGCGCGTGGTGACGTACGCCACCGACTCGCTCCCGGAGTTCGCCCGCGCGCAGGCCGACCTGGCGCTCGACCCCGCGCTGTTCAGCCCGGCACTCGTCGCCGAAGAGCTAGTCGGCGAGTAAGCCGGCAGGGTTCGCGGCCACCGGATAGTTTCTTGACGTGCCTCGCGAACACTGACCGATGACACTTCTCGTTCCGTTCGACGACTCACCGCTCTCGCGTGCGGCACTGAAGCGCGCGAGCGAGTTCGCGGCGTTCATGGACACCGAGGTCGTCGCGCTGACGGTCATCCCCGACAGTACCGACTACGCGGCCGAGCGCGGCTGGCTCACGGAGCAGACGCCGTCGGACATCGAGGCCATCGCCGCCCGACTCGAGACGAAGGCCCACGAGATCGCCCCGAACGCGCGGTTCCGTCACGAACCACTCGACGGCGAGGACGACCCCGTGGCGACGACGACGCTCGACGTCGTCCGGAAGATCCGCCAGGTCGCCCACGAGGAGGACGTCGAGATACTCTTCGTCGGCAGCGAGAACGCCGGTCGGGTGGCGAGCCCCCTCTCGAGCGTCGGGAACCCACTCTCGGAGGACGCGGCGTACGACATCCACATCGTCCGCCACGCCGACTAGCCGCGTCGACCGGCGCGCGGGCGCGTCGGTCACCCCCACCGACTGCCTCGCGAACACGTCGCGAGGCGCAGCCACGACCGTTTGCCCGGATTAATCGGGGTTAACTCGGCTTAAACGGCGGCAAGAACGCCTGAATCCGGGCTTCTCGTCGCCCGGGTTGAAACCCGTCCGGCCACCAGCGTCGGGTGCAATGAACGCGAACCGATTCGTTGCAGTCGCGCTGGCCGCGGTCCTCGTCACGACGGGAGCGGCCGCCGCGACACCGACCGGCCCGTCCGTGAGCCACGCAGGCGAGGCATCCGCGAACGCCGACGCCGAGGCCGACGACGACTCGACGGCGGCGAACGCGAGTGTCGACGCACGGGCCGACGTCGCAGCCGAAGACGGTGCGTCGGCCCGCGACGAGACGGGAGCGCAGAGCACCGAGGAGAAGCGGTCCGAGAACGCCACCGCGGTGGGTGACTCGACCGCGCCGGCGGCCGACACACGGGGAGAGCGTGGACCGCCGGAGCGTCTCCCCGCGCCGGTGCCCGACCGCGTGAGCGAGGTGCACGACACCGTCGGCTCGTTCCTGTCGGGCGAGCTGGACGGGAGCCTCGGTGAGGCGCTCTCGGGGGTTCTTGGCGGCTCAGACGCCTCGGCCGACGGCGACACCGACAGCGACAGCGACACACGGGCGAACGCGAGTGTCGCGGCCGGTGTGAGTGCGGTGACGACCACCCCCGCCTGACGCGACGCGACCCGGAACGACGACAGGGGTTCCCACGCAACCGACTCGGCCCTCCCGGTCACCCGTTCGCTGTGCGGACCGCCGGAGTGGCGCGTCCACTCGGGGGGAGAGGGGAGGAGAGGAGACCACTCGGGCGCACCACGGATCGTGTCCGACCGTGGACGGACGGCGAACGGGCCGGTTCGAGCGTCGAGTCGGTGGGACCCGCACGCTTTTTTCCACGAACGACCTGAGGAGAGTCGTGACACTCAACAGACTCGACCTCGACGACCTCTCGCCCGAGGCGGGCGAGGTCCAGACCGCAGAGCTCGTGGTGACCGACGACGTGCTCGTGAAGGCGTTCGCGCTGGGGCCCGACGCGACGCTGGAGCCACACGAACACGGCGACAGCACGAACGTGTTTCACGTCCTGAAGGGGGAGGTGACGGTCATCCAGGGCGACGACGAAGAGCGCGTGTCGGCACCGGGCGTCGTCCTCCACGAGCGCGGCGTCTCACACGGCGCGCGCAACGACGGCGACGACGTGGTCGTGTTCACCGCGAGTCTCTGTCCGCTCCCGGGGAGCGGCTAGCGAGAGACGAAACCCGAACGGACTTACGCCGTCCGTCGAAGTGGGGGTATGGACGTGCGGGTCTCGACCGGCGGCCGACTCCACTTCGGTTTCACCAACCTGAGCCTGTCGCACGAGCGACTCTACGGCGGGCTCGGGGTGGCGCTCAGTGAGCCACGAACGGTGGTGTCGGCCGCTCCCGCCGAGGGCGTCGACTGCGACGACCCCGACGCACACGAGTACGCCCGGCGAGCGGTCTCGTTGCTCGACGTTCCCGGGGCTCGCGTGCGCGTCGACCGTCGTCTCCCCCGACACATCGGCATCGGGAGCGGCACGCAACTGGCGCTCTCGACGCTCTCGGCTGTCGCGCGAGCACACGGCGTCGAGCCGTCAGTCAGGCGGTTCGCGCCGGAACTGGGTCGTGGGGGACGCTCGGGTGTCGGGGTGGCGACGTTCGAGCGGGGTGGGTTCGTCGTCGACGCGGGGCACCCGACGGCGCGGTTCACGACCGCGCGCCCGGCCGACGGCGACTGGACGGTCCCGCCGGTGGCGGCGGCGCACTCGCTCCCCGACCACTGGCGATTCCTGCTCGTCTTCCCCGACCTGGATTCGGGGCGGAGCGGCGAGGCCGAGGACGCGAGCATGCGCGCCGTCGTCGAGCGGGCCGACCCGACGCTGTCGAACCGCATCGCCGGCGTCCTGACCCGACAGGTGCTCCCCGCGGTCGCGACGGGGAACGCGGAACACTTCGGGTCGGCCGTCGAGGAGGTGGGGCGGCTGAACGGCGCGTGGTACGCCGACGAACAGGGCGGGACGTATCGGCCGCCGGTCGGACAGTTGGTCGCGACGCTCTCGGAGACGGCGAGCGTGTTCGGTGCCGGGCAGTCCTCGTGGGGGCCGGCGGTGTACGGCGTCACGGACGAGGCGAACGCCGAGCGGGCACACGAGGCGGGGGAACGAGCCCTCGACGCGGCGGGCGTGGACGGACGGGTCCGAGTGGTTCGGGGACGGAACCGGGGTGCCGTGGTCGAGTCCCTCGAGAATCACGAGTGATTCTCGGCGGGTACACGCTCTTGTACTCGCGGGTCACACGGGGCGTATGGACAGCGTCCCGTTCGGCGTCTCTCGGCTCGACTCGCTCATCGGCGGCGGGGCCCCCTCGGGGTCGGTGGTGCTCCTCGCGAGCGAGTCGGGTGCCGGGGGGCGAGAGTTCCTCTACACCAGCACGATCATCAACGCCATCGCCGGGGTCGACGATGACCTCTTCGAACTTCACTACGGCTCCCTGAAAGAGACGGCAGCGACTCCCCCGGAGGTACACTACGTCTCGTTCACCACCGACGAGGCGTACCTCACGCGGCAGATGAACTTCACGATGGACGACGAACTGGTCGAACGCGCCACGGAGCACATCGAGTTCGCCGACTTCTCCCGGGAGTACTTCCATCCGAGCCCCGTCCCCCGCGAGTGGTATCTCGGCGAGGCGAGCGCGCTCCGTGACCTCGGAGCGGGCGGGAAACACGACGACGTCCTCGAGGCGTTCGGGACCTACCTCTCCGACCACGCCGCGGGCAACCTCGTCGTCGTCGATTCGGTCACAGACCTGGTCGCAGCCGAGGCGGACCAGTTGTCGTGGAACGAAATCGCGCTCCTCGTGAAGGGACTGAACAAGGCCTCCCACCGGTGGGGTGGGCTCATCCTCCTGCTGGTGAACCGCGAGACGCTCGACGACGCCGAACTCGGCCTGTTGAAGGACGCGACGAGCGGGACGTTCCTCTTCGAGTGGGAGGCCGGCGGCTCGAAACGCGCGCGGACGATGGTCGTCCAGGAGTTCCGCGGCGTCCTCTCGCAACTCGAAGACGAGAACATCGTCCAGTTCGAGACCGAGATTCACGACGGCGGGTTCGACATCAGCGACGTTCGTAAGATTCGATAATCGGCGGCCAACGCTTAAGAGGGGTGACGGAAACCCACAAGCGAGATGGCCGGAGAATCGGAGGAGACGCTACCCGCCGAGCTACAACGGTGGGTGGACGAGCAGGTCGCCGCGTCGGACGAGGACCCCGCTGACGTCCTGTCTCGGGCGGTGGCGCTGTACCGCCTCGTCGAGGAGCACGCGACGGGAGCGGGCGACGAGATGCCGCCGGTCGACGATATCGAATCGGAACTGGACCGACTCGCCGACCGGCTGGCCGACCTCGAGGGCCGACTCGGGGGCGTCGAGGACGCCCTCGGCGAACCGCGCGACGACCTCGAGAGTCGCGTCGAGGCCGTCGAAGACGACCTCGAAGAGAAGATAACCGACGTTCGCGAACGCGTCATCCAGGTCAAACGCGAGGCGGACGCGAAGGCACCGGCCGACCACGACCACGAGGCGGTTCACACACGCCTCGACGACGTCGAGACGCGAGTCGACCGCGGGTTCGAGAACTACGAGGAGATCCTATCGCACCTCACCGACGAGGCGGACGACCTCGACGGGAAGCTCACGCGACTCGCACAGGTCGTCGTGTCGCTGCGTCGTCGGACCGCGCAGGTCGAGCAGCAGGTCACCCGGCTGGACGCCGCAGCCGACCTCAAGGCGGCGGCGAACCGACAGGGGACGACGAAGGCGAAGTGCGAGGCGTGCGGTGGCTCCGTGGCCATCGCCCTGCTCACCGAACCGGCGTGTCCACACTGTGAGACCGGGTTCGTCGGCGTCGAGTCCGCCGGTCGGCTGTTCGGCTCCGGGACGCTCGTGACCGGCCGCCCCCCGGCGTTGCTGGCGGGTGACGACCCGGACGACCCGGACGAGCGGGCCCACAACGGCCAGCACGACGCCGGCGACGGACGGGACGCGAGCAGGCCGGCGGACGCGGCGACGGAGCTCCTGGGAGAGTCGAAGAATGTCTGAGGAGGGCGACCCCGACGAACCGCTCGGCGACCTCGCGAGGCGCGTCCGCGAGCGACGCGACGCGCGACGCCGGCGGGACGGCTCGGCCGACGAGGGCGACGAGGGCGACGGGGACGACCCGGGAGACGTGACGGACGAGGTCGAGGCCGAACGTGGCGGTCTCGGCGGTGCCGACGACGAGCGCGCGGCGAGTGCCGAGGGCGACGAACTGTTCGAGGAGATGGACGTCGCCGACGTCGACACCGACGCGGTCTGGGAGTCGGTGCTGACGGACGAGGGGGACGACGAACGGGCGGACGCGCTCGGTGCCGACATCGACCCGACGGAGGCCGTCGAATCGACGGTCGGTGACGACCACATCGTCCCGAAGGGCGACTACTGCGAGTCGTGTCACTTCTTCAGCGCCCCGCCGGCGGTGGCCTGTTCGTACGACGGCGCGGCGGTCGTCGAAGTCGTCGACAGGGAGCAGTTCCGCGTCCGCAACTGTCCCGTCGTCGAGGGCATCGTCGACACCGACGGGACGGCGGTGCCCCGCGAGGGCACCAGCGAGCGCGACCTGACCGGAGAGACTCCGAGCGACTGATGTGTCTCCTGCCGGTACGGCGGGTATGCAGTTCTGCGACGACTGCGGTTCGATGATGGTCTCACAAGGCGGCGAGATGGTCTGTACCGACGACGACTGCGGCGGGACGTCGGAGCAGGACGACGACCTCGCCGCCCAGTACACCTCGACCGAGGCACAGAGCGATTCGGAGGTCATCGAGACGAGCGAGGAGGCGAACTTCGAGGGGAAACCCACCGCGAAGGACGTCACCTGTGACGACTGCGGCCACGGCGCGGCGTGGTACACCATCAAGCAGACCGGCGCGGCGGACGAACCGCCGACGCGCTTCTTCAAGTGCAAGGAGTGCGGGTACCGCTGGCGCGAGTACAACTGATCGTCAGTCCCGCGCGTCTTCCAAGGCCCGGGCCAGTTCGTCCGCCGCTTCGAACCAGAACACGAGGTCACGGTCCCCGTCCCGTTCGAGTCTGAGCCCCGAGTCGCCCGAGAGCACGTATCGCACCTCGTCGCCGTTCCAGTCGATCCAGTCGCGGCCGAGGTTGACGCGGCGGAGCGTGACCTTCGACCGAGGCCGCTGGAACAGCCGCTCGACCCTCGCGACGTCGTCGACCGCGAGCACCCGGTCGCGGCGGTGCCAGGGTCGGACCCGGTAGCGAAGCTCGTTTTCGAACAGTTCGACGTGGAGTCGGAGCTGTCCCACGACGAACAGCGGGCCGAAGAGGAGGAGCGCCGCGAGCGCGACGACCCACCACGGGTCGTTCTCGGTGGCGGTGAGAAACGCGATGAGTCCGAGCACCGGCAGGGAGGTGACGACGAGAAAGAGCGTGAGGCCGCGGGAGACGAGCGGGATGGTCGTCTCGTACCGGGGGGTGGTGTCGTGAGCGGGGGGCACACCGTGGGCTACGGACGAGCGGGACAAAAAGTCAGCCGAGTGCGTCCACCAGAAACGGCCCGACCCGGTCGGCGACTGTGCCCGCCTGCCCGACGAAGAAGTGGTCGGCCGGGAGTTCGACCACGTCACCACCCTGTTCGCGAGCGGCCGCGGCCACCCGCTCCCACTCGACGGTCGTGTCGCGACGCCCGGCGACGACCTGCAGCGGAATCGAGAGCGTCTTCACGGCGGCGACGGCGTCCAGTTCCGAGGAGAGGCGGTCCGCGGGCGCGACGACGCTCACCGCCCGCACGTCGGCCGCGCACTCGGTGGCCGCGAGCAGTGAGACGGCTCCACCGAAGCTGTATCCGAACAGGCCCACGCGACCGTAGCCCAGTTCGTCGTGGGCGTGAGAGACGGCGTTGATGGCGTCGGTGACCTCGCCGACGCCCTCGGCCCACGGGCCGTAGTCGATGCGGAGACAGTCGACGCCGGCGTCGACGAGGGCGCGGGAGACGGCTCGGAGCCGCTCGTCGCTTCGCGAACCGCGGTGCTGGGGGTGGGGTGGGCAGGCGACGACGCAGGCGTCGCCCACGTCGCCGTCGAGCGTCGCACGCACGTCCCTCCCACCGTGCACGAGGACCTCCATGCGGGTCGAACGAGCGGGGGCGTGAAAGCCGCTCCGACGAGCGGGAAGCGCGGAGACCGACGGGGCGGCCCCGTCGTATTGGCCGCGTGAGGTTTTAACCCAGGGGTACCCAACAGAGGGCATATGGGAATCCTCTCACGCGCGTCGTACGTCATCCGGTCGAAGCTCAACGCCGTCCTCAACCGGGCCGAAGACCCCTCCGAGACGCTGGACTACTCCTACGAGAAGATGCGAGACGAACTCCAGCAGGTCAAACAGGGAATCGCGGACCTGACGACACAGAAGAAACGACTGGAGATACAGAAGCGCCGGCTGGAGGAGAACGTCGAGAAGCACAACGAGCAGGCACGCGAGGCCGTGCGCCAGGACAGAGAAGACCTCGCGCGGCAGGCGCTGGAGAAGAAGCAGTCGAAGATGGAGCAGATCGAGCAGCTGGAGACGCAGATCGCCGATCTGCAGGGGACACAGGACGACCTCGTCGAGAAGAAGGACAAACTCCAGTCGCGCATCGAGGAGTTCCGCACGAAGAAGGAGACGATGAAGGCCCGCTACGAGGCCGCCGAGGCCTCGTCGCGAGTGTCCGAGGCGATGACCGGTGCGGGCGACGAGATGGAAGACGTCTCGCGGGCCATCGAACGCGCGGAGGAGCGGACGGACGAGATGGAAGCACGCGCGGCGGCGATGGACGAACTCGAGGACACCGGCGCGTTCGACAGCGCGCTCTCGGACAAGGACTCCATCGACCGCGAACTCGAAGCCGGTCGCGCCTCCAGCGAGGTCGACACCGAACTGGAGACGCTGAAGGCGGAACTCGGGAAGTCCACCGCCGAGGCCGACGTCGAGGCCGAACCCGAAGGAGAGAGCGAAGCCGACGCCGAGGCCGACGTCGAGACCGACGACCCGGCCGTCGAGGCGGAGCTGGAGGAACTGAAGAACGAGGAAGACAACTGAGCCGAGGCGATGACAGGAGACGCCGCCGGGCGAGACGGAGCAGGACCGCGCGGACAGCGTGAGACCGCGGAGACGACGTCGGAGACGGGACTCGTCGACACCATCGTCCGGTCGCTCGACGCCGAGACGCGGGTCGAGTTCGACAGACGAGTGGCCGAGCAGGCACTCCGGCTCGCGCGTCACTGTCGGGAGGGCCGCCTCGACACCGGCGGGTACGCCGTCGGCATCGAACTCGAGGCGTACGCCGTCGACAGCGAGGGGCGGCCGACGACCGTCCCCGAGCAGGTGTTCGAAGAGAGCGAGTGCGGAAAGGAACTCGGCGTCCACAACGTCGAACTCCACACGGAGCCCGACCGCTTCACCGCGGCGGGACTCCGGCACCAGCGCGCGGCGCTCGAAGAACGGTACGAGCGGACCCGCGACAGCCTCGCGGCGCACGACTGCGAACTCGTCCTCGACGCGATGTGGACCGTTCCACCCACGGGAGGGAGCGCGGCGTACCTCGGGCGCGTCGAAGAGACCGACGGGGTCCGTGTCGCGCGGAACATGCGGACCGACGCCCGTTACCACGCGCTGGACAACGAGACTATCCGGCGGGCGGGGGGCGCGGTGACCCTCTCGGTCCCCGGCGTCGAACACGACTTCCCCTCCATCCTGGTGGAGTCGCTCGCGACGTCGATGCAGCCGCACCTCCAGGTCCCCTCGGGCGAGGACTTTCCGACCTACTTCAACGTCGCCATCCGTACGCTGGGTCCCGTCCTCGCGCTGGCGACCAACTCCCCGTTCCTCCCCGCGGACCTGTACGAGTCGGTCGACGGTGACGCCGCGACCCGAATCGTCGACGAGACGCCGCACGAACTGCGGGTGGCGGTGTTCGAGGGCTCGATGAACGCCGCAGCACCGCCCGGGGCCGGCAAGGTCAGGGTCCCGCCAGACCTCGAGACCCTCGAGGAGGTGGTCACGCGACTGGTCGCCGACGAGACGTACGCGCCGTTCCTCTCCGAGCCGGACCCCGCGGAGGAGTACCCCGACCCGTTCCCGGAGCTGACGCACAAACGGGGGACGTACTGGCGGTGGGTGCGTGCAGTCCTCGGGGGGGAGATTCCGAAGGGTGCCGACGGCGACGACCTCCGGGCCTCCGTCCGCCTCGAGTACCGCCCGCTCCCGACGCAGCCGACGGTCGACGAGACGATGGCGCTGGACGCGCTCGTCGTCGGCTTGCTCCGCGGACTCGTCACGGGCGAACACCCGCTGCCGGCGCTCCCGTGGACCGACGCGGAGGAGACGTTCTACCGCGCAGTCGACGCGGGGCTGAGCGCCGACCTCGCGTGGGTCGACGCCGCGGGCGAGCGGACCGACGAGCGGGAGCACGTCTACGACGAGGTGTTCGAGTACGCCCGTCGCGGGCTCGCCGACGCGGGGTTCGACCGGGCGACGGCCGACGAGTTCCTCCGGCCGGTCGAACGACGGTACGAGACGGGACGGACGCCGAGCCGGTGGAAGAAAGCCGCCGTCCGCGCCCGCATCGCGGACGGCGACTCACTGCCCGACGCCATCGTCGGGATGCAGCGGGAGTACTACGACCACGCGGGCGGCGCTCCGGTCGTCGAGTGGCCGTGGCCCGACACCGGTGCGGTGGGCGAGTCCGAGCGATGAAGCGCGAGACGGCGGCGTCCCTCGCGGTCCACCTCCCGGTCGCCGCACAGTCGTCGCTCGACAGACTCGTCGACCTGGGGGTTCGTGCGGAACGACTCGGCTACGGACGCGTCTGGCTCCCCGAGACGTGGGGGCGAGACGCGGTGACGACACTCGCCGTACTGGCCGAGCGAACAGAGCGTATCGGGCTCGGGTCCAGCCTGTTCACCGTCTACTCGCGGTCGCCGGCGCTCGTCGGACAGACTGCGGCCACCCTTCAGGAGGCCGCTGGCGGGCGGTTCCGCGTCGGCCTCGGGCCGAGCGGTCCGGCGGTCGTCGAACAGTGGCACGGCGTCGACTTCGAACGGCCCCTGCGCCGGACCCGCGAGTACGTCGACATCGTTCGGCAGGTCCTCTCGGGCGAGCGGGTGAGCTACGACGGCGACTGTTTCGAACTCGACGGGTTTCGGCTCCGGTGTGACCCGCCAGAGACGCCGCCGCCGGTCGACGTGGGTGGGATGGGCCCGAAGGCGGTCGAACTCGCGGGGCGGTTCGCCGACGGCTGGCACGCGATCATGTGTTCACCCGACGGACTCCGCAGTCGGTTCGCCGACCTCGAGCGGGGCGCGTCGCTCGGCGGGCGGGCGGTCGACGACGTGCACACGACGCTCGTCCTCCCCTGTGCGGTGAGCGAGCGAGCAGAACACGCCCGGCGTCTCGTCACCACCCACGTCGCGTTCTACGTCGGCGGGATGGGCACGTTCTACCGGGACGCACTCGAACGTCAGGGCTACCCGGCCGCGAGCGCACACGCGGCGTGGCAGGACGGCGACCGCGACGCGGCGCGCGACGTGGTCGAGACGTTCGTCGACGACCTCGCCGTATCGGGGACACCCGACGACGCGCAGGCGGCACTGGCGAGGTTCCGGGCCGTCGACGGCCTCGACGAGGTGGCCATCGCGTTCCCGCGTGGCGCGACCGCGGACGACATCGAGACGACGATGCGGGTGCTGTCCCCCGAATCGAGTGGGCGTAACCACAGGACGTGAACCACCGAAGCTTTCACACGCCCCACATAATCGGTCCGCATGCCCGCCAAGAGCGACGACGCGCCGAGTGACACCCTCCGGGAACGAGCCGGCGGGAACCGCGTGAAGCTCTGGCTGCTTCTCGGTGCAGACCGGCGTCTCGTCGCCGGCATCCCCCTGTTGTTGGTCGCAGCCGCACTCGTCGTGCTCGGCGCAGTCGACCCCGCACCGCTGCGTGCCTCGGCCAACGCCAAAGACCCCATCGAGACGCTGTTCCAGGCGCTGACGACGGCGCTCATCACGGGCGTGACGCTCGTCGTCTCGCTCAACCAGCTCGTGCTCTCACAGGAACTCGGCCCGCTCGGCGACCAGCGCGACCGGATGCAGGGGACCGTCCAGTTCCGTCGGGACGTGGCGTCAGCCCTCGACGTCCCGGCGAGTCCGCCGGAGCCCTCGGCGTTCCTCCGGTCGCTCGTCGACGGAATCGGCACCCGGGCGCGCCGCCTCGACGACCTCGTGGACGACTGTGACGACGCCGACGCCTGCGAGCGCGTCTCGGCGTACGCCACCAGCCTCGCGGAGAACGCCGACGAGGTGACCGAGGCGCTCGAGGGCGAACAGTTCGGCACCTTCGACGTGTTGAGCGCGGCGCTGAACTTCAACTACTCGTGGAAGATATACGAAGCACAGCGAATCAGCGGTGAGTACGAGACGGCGCTGTCCGAGGAGGCACTCGACGCGCTCGACGCGCTCGTCGAGACACTCCGGTTCTTCGGCCCCGCACGCGAACACATCAAGACGCTGTACTTCCAGTGGGAACTGGTCAACCTCTCGCGCGGCATCCTGCTCTCGGCGGTGCCCGCGCTGGTCGTGAGCATCGGCGGTGTCCTCTATCTGGACAACCCCGAGACGATCACCGGAACGTTCCTCGGTGTCGACGCCCTCGTCTGGGTCGTCGTCGCCGCCGCCGCCGTCTCGCTCGTCCCGTTCATGCTGCTTTTCTCGTACGTGCTCCGCATCGCGACGGTGGCGAAGCGGACCCTCTCCATCGGCCCGTTCATCCTCCGACCGACCGACCGCGACGAGTCCATCGACTGGGAGTGAGGTGTCGGCCGGGTCTCAGATGGGGCTCGCACCCGTCCCGCTCCGGTCGTCGGGGAGCCGAATCTCGCCGTCGGAGAGGTCGAGGCCGTCGTAGACGTCCTCGTCGAGCAGGAGCGCCCCGTCGAGGTCGGCGTAGTCGAGCAGCGGCGCGAGATGGCAGGCCGCGGCGATGGCGGCGTTCGTCTCGACCATACAGCCGAGCATCACTTCCAGGCCGTGGGCGCGCGCCGCGTGTATCATCCGTCGGGCCTCGACGAGCCCGCCGCACTTCATCAGCTTCAGGTTCACGATGTCACAGGAGTCTGCGACCTGCGGGACGTCGGCGAGTGTTTCGACCGACTCGTCGACGGCGACCGGCACCTGCGAGCGCTCGTAGACGTACCGGAGTCCGTCGGGGTGTTCTGCGGGGACCGGCTGTTCGACGAACTCGACGTCGTGGTCGGCGAGGAGGTGGGACTTCTCGACCGCCTCGCGGGGCGTCCACGCCTCGTTGGCGTCGACGCGGAGCGTCGCGTCGGGGGCGGCCTCGCGGACGGCGTCGAGCAACTCTTCGTCCCGGTCCGTCCCGAGTTTGAGCTTCAAGACCGGATAGCCCGCCTCGACGGCCGCTTCGGTCTTCTCGCGCACTCGCTCCGTGGAATCGAGCCCGATAGTGAACGACGTGGGCGGACACTCGTCGGCGTCGAGGCCCCACAGCCGGTAGAGCGGCACCCCGAGTCGCTTCGCCGCGAGGTCGTGCAGGGCGATGGAGACGGCCGCGCGGGCGGCCGGGTTCTTCCGGACCCGCGCTTCTATTCGGCGCTCGATGCGCGCGATGGCGTGTGGGTCGCCGACGGATTCGACCTCCTCGAGGAGCGCCGGGAGGACGGCCTCGACGGTCTCGACGGTCTCGCCGTAGTGTGGGGAGGGCGCGGCCGCGCCGTGACCCGTCATCCCGCCCTCGTCGGTGAGGCGGACGACGACGTTTTCGGCTTCCTCCTGTGTCCCTCGGGAGATGGTGAAGGCGTCCGCGAGCGGGAGCGAGACCCGCTCGAACTCGCCCGAGATCATGGTTCGTCGTCACCCAGAACGGCATCGAGCACCTCGTCCGCGTCGAAGCGGATGGGGTCCGTGGCGGGGCCGTCGATGCTCGACCCGAACGCCTCGAGTGCCGCGCGGGCCTCCTCGTCCGAGTCGAGCGAGGCGGTGTTGACCGCGCCGGCGACGACCTCGCCGCGGTGGACGGGCGCGGCGAGGTCCTCGTAGAGGTCGACGTAGGTCTCCGGGTCGGGAATCGCAGTGTCCTCGTAGCCGTGGATGGCGTCGCGGCCAGCGACGTGACACAGCACCATCGCGTCGGGCATCGACCCGTGGAGGATACCGCAGGTGACGGCGGAGTAGGCGGGGTGGACGATGCTCCCCTGCCCCTCGACGAACAGCACGTCGTGCTCGTCGCCCTTCTCGAGAATCATCTCCTCGACGGCACCCGCGGTGAAGTCGCTCACGACCCGGTCGATGGGGTTACCCCACCCGGCGATCATGATGCCGGTCTGTCCCGTCGGGATGAACGCGGCGTCGACACCGCGTTCCTGTGCCGCGCGGGTGAGTTCGAGCGAGACGGTCATCTTGCCGACAGAGCAGTCCGTCCCGACCGTGAGGACGACGTCGGCGTCGACCTCGTCCGCCCGCCCCTCCGCGACGGTGAGGTCGGGGTGTGGCTTGCGGACGTCGTAGATGGTCGCGCCGTGTTCGTCGGCCAGTGTCGCGAACGCGTCGTCCTCGGCGAGGAAGTAGTGGAGGCCGGCGATAACGTCGACTCCCTGTTCGAGGGCGTGTTCGACGTCCGGCCGCCAGGACTCGTCGAAGCCGCCGCCGATGGGAGCGATACCGATGACGAGCGCGTCGATCTCCTCGTCCACGGCGAGCGCCGCCTCCATCGACTCGACGACGGGCGCGTCGCGGTCGGCAGCGAGCGAGAGGTGGTCACTGGCTCGGCTGCCGGGGTTGGCGCGGTCGACGACGGCGGCGACGTCGTAGTCGGCGTAACGGATGACGCCGGTCGCCGTCTTCGCACGATGCGGAAAGAGGTCGTGCGCGAGGACCGCGACTCGGGTGGGTCTGGCGTTCATATCGGCCCCACGAGGAGGCTGTTCTTAAATTCAGTTCATCGTGGTCGCGGTCGGGGACGGACGAGCCGACCCGACCGAACGTTCACGTACGAGCACGCGGCCATCGCGGCGTGTGACCTGACGACCGCCGCACGGTGCCCGCGGGTGTTCGGCACGACGCCGTGCGATGTCGCGAGTGCCGACTGACAGCCACACCTGCCCAGAGACGGCTCACAACAGCGACAGCCGTGTCGTAAAGAAGTCGTCGACGGCGGCTTCGAACGCCGCTCGGGGGTCGCCGGTGGCGTCGACCCGCGCGACGTAGTCCGCTCGCGCTTCGAAGGCACCGAGGACGGTCTTCTCGCCGACGACGACGAGTCGACCGGGAGCGGGGGCGAGCGCATCGAGCGCGTCGAGCGACTGGTCGACGTGTTCGTCGACCTGCGCGTCGCGACGGCGCTCGAAGCGTCCCTGCGAGAAGCCGCCCTTCGAGTGAGTGCTCTTGACGTCGCTCTCGATAGTGTCGACGACGGACCACTCCCCGTCGCGGTCACTCCCGTACTGCCCGACGACGAACAGGTCCGAACGGACGAGCGCGAGTACGTCGCCGGTCCGTGGGAGGAACCACCCGTCGTCGAGTTCGAAGCCGTCGCTCCACGTCGCGAACGGGTCGGGCGGTGCCGGCGGGGCGAGCGTGACAGCGACGAGGCCGGCGTCGTCGACGCAGACGAGACACGGGGCGGCGCGGCGCACGAGCGGCGCGCCGTCGCCGACGGCGTCCGCGACGACGTCGGGAAGCGAGTCGGGGGCGACGAAGGCCGTGAGCGCTCCCTCCGCGTCGGTCTCCAGCGAACGGAGGCGGGCGAGGACCGAGTGGAGGCGCTCGCCGGCGAGCGTCTCACGACCGCGGAAGGACACCTCGTCGTCGTCGTCGACCGCCTCCAGTCGCCCCTCGAGGTCGGCGATGCGGTCCTCGAGGCGGTTGACGCGCTCTTCGGCTTCCTGTCGCGCCCGGACCGCCTCCGCTCGGCGGTCGGATTCGGCCTCGTACCGGGCTTCGAGGTGGCCGACCTCCGCTTCGAGGTCGGCGATACGCTCTTTCAACTCGGCGCGACCGAGCAACTCGTCGAGCATACACGAGGAAGGTCGGGGAGGGCACTTATACCGTCCGTCCCCGGTATCGACGACTGATATCCGGCCGGGTCAGCGACCCTCGGCCGGGGACCAGCCGGCGTATCGGAGTAGCTCGGCGGCCCGGTCGGCCTTGGCGAGCAGGACCTCTCGCCGGTCGGGGAGGTCACCGGGGGCGAGCGGTTCGGGGACCGCGAGTGTCCCCGTCGGGACGGTCTCGTCGCCGAGAACGGGGAAGTGACCGCCGCTCTCCAGTTTCATCACCAGCGGGGCGTCCGTGCGCTCGACTCCCTCGCCCGTGGTGTAGAGGTGTTCGTTCACCCGGACGTGGTCGTCACGGTGGATGACGGCGTGGTCGCCGTCGTGGGGTTCGACGTACAGTCGTCCGAGGTAGTATCCGCTTGAGAACTGTTCGAACATGCTGTGCAACATGTTGTCACATTACGCATCGTGAAAAGCGTTGCCGCGACGATTTTTATAGAACCACTGTTCTACCGGCTTCGAGTATCCGAATCGAGAATCAGACTCGCAGAAATCGAGACGAATCGGGAGTACGCACACCGCGAGCGTGCCCGCGGTGAGAACCGCTTAGACGGGGCGGTCCCACGGTCGAGTCGTGACGACTCTGTACGTCCTCGGCGACAGCGTCCCGCACGGCGAGCGAACGAGCGACACGGGGTGGCCCGACCGGCTCGGCGGCGTCAGGGCCGTCGAACGGCACGGCGGGATGGGCGTCTCGCTGACGTCACTCTCCGAGCGAGCGACGGCTGGTGACCTCGCCCTCCACGAGAGCGTGGCTGAAGACGAAGGTCGGGAGACGGAGACGGTCGTGCTCGTCCACGCCGGCCACAACGACGCACAACTGAGCGGCGGTGAACCGCGGGTCCCCGAGACGACCTTCCGCGACGCGGCGGCGGACCTCGACGCGTTCCTTGACACGGACGTCCGGGTCGACCGCCACGCGTTCGTCGGCCTCGTACCGCTCCTGCGACTGGACCGCCCCGGAAGCGTCCCCTTCGACGAGAGCCAGCCCGACCGGTCGCTCGCGTACGACGACGCGCTGGCTGCGGTCGTGGCCACACACCTCCCGGTGGCGCGGCCCGTCGACGAGTGGCTCGGGCGGACCGAAGACGGCGTCCATCCGAACGATGCCGGCCACGCGTTCATCGCGGAGCGAGTCGAGGCGTGGCTGACAGGCGAGCGGGCCGAGTGAACGACGAAGAGGCGACGAGGCGACTCACGACCGCCAGTACGACGGCGTGAGGACGACCAGAACGGGGATGATTTCGATGCGGCCGAGCCACATGAGGAACGTCATGACGAGCTTGGTGCTGGAGGGGAACGACTCGTAATTCGCGAAGGGGCCGGCGATGCCGAAGCCCGGCCCGACGTTGAAGAACGTCGCGGCCGCCGCGCCCATCGCCTCGAACTCGGTGACGGTCAACTGCACCCGTGAGGCGTCGACGACGACGAAGATGGTGGCGAAGATGAAGAAGACGAGCGAGACGAGGGTGTACGCGTAGATGTCACGGATGGTGGACTCGGCGACGACCCGTCCACTCAGCCTGACGGGACGAACGACGGAGGGGTTGGCGACGGTGAACAGGTCACGCCGAAACGCCTTCAGGACGACGAGCCACCGAAGCGCCTTGATGGAACAGGTGGTGCTGCCGGCCATCCCCCCGATGAACATACAGACGAACAGCAGGTGTTTGGCGGCCGACGACCAGAGGTTGAAGTCCGTGGTCGCGTATCCCGTGGTGGTCACGATGGAGACCACCTGAAACAGCGAGTGGCGGGCGATGGACTCGACGGAGGTGTGGGGCGCGCCGTCGACGAAGAGGATGCCGGCGATAGAGAGCGAGAAGAACGCGAGCACCCCGATGTAGAAACGGAACTCGTCGCTCTCGCGCAGGCGGTTGGTGTTGCCTCGGAGGACGAAGTAGATGAGGACGAAGCTCGTCGCCCCGAGGATCATGAACGGGATGACGGCCCACTGGACCGCCGGGGAGAAGGCGGCGATGCTCTCCCCGCGCGGCGAGAACCCACTCGTCGAGATGGTGGTAAAGGCGTGGGCGACGGCGTCGTAGAGCGTCATCTCGGGGGCCAGTCCGACGAGGTGGAGTCCGTAGAGGACGGCGACCTGCAGCGCGGTCAGCCCGAGGTAGAGCTTCCAGAGGAGAGCGGCCGTCTCGGAGATTCGGGGCGTGAGTTTGTTGACGTCTTTGACCTGCGTCTCGGTCTCCATGAGCTGTGCGCCCCCGACCGAGAGTTGCGAGAGGACGGCCGTCGCGACGACGAGGATGCCGATTCCGCCGAGCCACTGGAGTGTCGCTCGCCAGAGGAGCACCGCTCGCGAGTGAATCTCGAAGTCGACGATTACCGTCGCCCCGGTCGTGGTGATGCCGCTCATGCTCTCGAACAGCGCGTTCACCGGCTCTCCGAGCGCACCCTCGCCCGCGAGGACGAACGGCACGCTGCCGACGAGGGCGACACTCAGCCAGGTCAGAGAGACCATCAGGAAGCCCTCTCGCAGCCCGAGTTCGGTCGAGTCGGTCAGCTGTTCGAGGGCCGTGCCGAGGACGAGCGTGCCGGCCATCGGGGCCAGGAAGGGGAGCGGCGAGGTGCCGTCGAGGAGCGCGAGGGCGAGCGGGAGCGCGAGCGGCACCCACAGCCACTTGAGGATGGTCCCGACCAGCCGACAGCTGACGCGCCAGTCGATACGGGTCCTCATCGACGAAGGGTGCGGAGTGCCGACGGTGGGCGGCCCGTGCGCCGAGTAGTCACTCGCACCGACATCCTCCGGGGGCGGGGAGACGCGTGGTCATCACCTGAGTAGTGTTCGTGCCGCCGTAAAAACGATACTCACACCCGGGGGCGCGAACGGTGACCGAAACCCACATGTCTTCGGCGTCCTCGGTCCGGGCATGGACCCCGAAACCGACCTCGACCACGCCGACCGGGCGATTCGCGCGACGGCGACGGCGGCGTGGCAGACGGCGGGAAGACAGTACACGCTCGCGGCGTACGGGACGCTCGCCGGCCACGAGGGCTTCCGGCGCGAGGCCTTCGACGCGGAGCGCCCCTCGGCGGGAAGGGCCGTCTGCCACCTCGTCCGAGCGGGCCTGTGTTACCGGCTCGCAGGCGTCGAGGACGCCGCGCGTAACCGGGCGATGCAGGGCGCACTCGTCGCCGTCGACCAAAAGCGGGTCCGCGACGGGGTTGACGCCGCCGCCTGCGACGAGTTGCTCGGACACTGCCGAAGCCTCGCGGGCGACGACGAGCGGGCGACCGAGGCGTACGACCGGGCCGCCGAGGGGTACGCGGCCGCCGCGGTCGACGACCCGGCGGGCGCGACGACGCGCCCGCTGTTGCAGGCCGGGACCGACCTCGTCACCCACCTCTCTCGCCCCGACGACGTGGGCTGGGACGACATTCACGGGACTGGGAGCGACGCGCTCGCTCGACGGATCCGGTTCGTTCGGAGCCGCGTCCGGGAACTGCTAGCGGCACGGGTCGAGGAGGGAATGCTGTACGCGCCTCGTGGGTCGACGGAGTACGGCGTGGGCCGATTCACCTGTCCCGACTGCGGCTCGCACGACGTGAACTACGTCGCCGAGACGGTGCTCTGTCTGCGGTGTAACAGCGTGACCGAGGAGACCGGGGAGAGATAGTCGGGGTGTGTCGTCGACGGCGAGCGTGCGCCGTGCGGTGGTCCGTGCCTGACGGACGGACGACGAACGGCCCGACACCAGACCGAGAGGCGGCCCGACACCGACGTCCGCGCCCACGGAGCCCGAGACAGAGGTCGGGGAGCCGCGGCCAGTTCACCGCCGGCGGCTCTCGCGCATAGACCACACTGCGGTGAGGCCCAAAAGGACCGCCGGCACGAGCGGGAGGATGAGCATGGCGACAATGAACGACAGCCCGGCCTCGCCGGGGAGGGCGGGACGGAGATAGATGACACCGGGGATAACGAGGAAACAGAGGACGACGGTGGCGACGAGTACCCAGCCGCGGTCGCCGAAGCCGGTCGGTTCGGGACCCGGGAGCGGGGCGCGTTCCTCACGTTCGTCCCCGACCGGTCGCTCGGAGTCGTCGCCTGCGTCCGGTCGGTGAACGTATCCGTCGTCCGTCTCAGAGCTCACTATCGGGCTTTACGACCACGCTGCCAAAGCCCTCACGGTTCTCGAGCATCTCGTGTGCGCGGGCCGCCTCGCTCATCGGCAGGCTCGCACGGACGTGCGATTCGAAGGTGCCGTCCCACACCAGCGGCAGGACGTCGTCGATCTCGCCAGGGGTGGCCATCGTCGACCCGATGACCTTCAGCTGGTTCCAGAAGATTCGGTTGAGGCCGGCACCGGGATTCCCGCCGGTCGTGGCCCCGCAGGTGACGATGCGGCCGCCCTTCGCGAGCGACTTCAGCGAGTTCGGGTAGGTGGCCTCGCCGATGTGGTCGACGACCATGTCGACGCCGCGTTTGCCGGTCAGGTCGCGAATCTCGGCCGCGAAGTCGTCCTCCTCGTAGTTGATGACGTGGTCGGCACCACAGTCCTCGGCGTAGCCCAGTTTCTCCTCCGTGGAGGCGGTCGCGTACACCTCGGCACCGACGTAGTCGGCGATCTGGACGGCCGCGTGGCCCACGCCACCCGACGCACCGAGGACGAGCACCTTCTCGGTCGGCCCGAGTTCACCCTGCGAGATGAGCATCCGCCACGCGGTCTGGAACACCAGCGACGCCGACGCCGCCGTCTCCCAGTCGACGTGGTCGGGGACCTTGACGAGGTTCTCCTCGGGGACCGCGGCGAGTTCGGAATGGACGCCTCTGATGTGCTCACCGATGAGGTGATACGAGACGCACATCGACTCCTCGCCGTCGCGGCAGAACTCACACTTCCCGCAGTACTTGCCCGGCTGGACGGCGACGTGGTCGCCGACCTCGAATCGGGTTACTTCGTCGCCGATATCCTGGACGACACCCGCGCCGTCGCTCCCCGGGATGTGCGGGAAGTCGAGGTCGAGGATGGGCATCCCCCGACGGGTCCAGATATCGAGGTGGTTCAGCCCACCCGCCTTGATGTCGACGAGGACCTCGTCGCTGTCGATTTCGGGGTCGGGAAAGTCGCCGTACTCGATGACGTCACGGTCGCCGTGCTCCGAGAACTGAACGGCCTTCATCATCGGGGCGGTCAAACCACAGTGATAAAACAGTATGGTTACGCGTATCGTCGTCCGGTAGTTCGACCACTGTCGAACTCGCCCGAGGGATGGGAGTTTTGTCGAGGGACCCAGAACGGATGGTCATGAGCGACGACAGGCCACTCACCGGGCGCGACGAGCACGAACTCGACGGCGGACACGGCGACGAGTCGCACTCACACGGCAACCACAACCACGCACACGGTGACGCACACGACCACGCACACGGTCACCACCACCATGACGTCGAGACGCTGGGTGCGGCGGTCGTCACCGTCTCCACCTCACGGTCGCTCGACGACGACCCGGCGGGTGACGCCATCGCCGCGGCGTTCGAGGACGCAGGGCACGAGGTCGCCACACGCGACCTCGTCACAGACGAGTACGACAACGTCCAGTCGGTGCTGTCACAGCTCTCGAAGCGTGACGACGTCGACGTCGTCGTGACGACCGGCGGGACGGGCGTGACGCCCGACGACGTGACCGTCGAGGCCGCAGAACGGCTGTTCTCGAAGCGGCTCCCCGGGTTCGGCGAACTGTTCAGAAGAGAGTCGTACGACGAGGTCGGCGTCATGGTGGTCGCGACACGCGCGACGGCGGGCATCGTCGAGTCGACCCCCGTGTTCTGTCTGCCGGGGAGCGAGAACGCGGCCCGACTCGGGGGCGACATCGCCGTCGAGGCGGCGGGCCACCTCGCGGGACTGGCGCGGCGAGACGAGGACGAAGAGGAGGAGTGAGGCGTGCGGGGCGACGGACGTTGCCGGCAGTGACGGTCATTTAAGCGTCCGCGGCGCAACCCCCGACTATGAGCCAGCAGGAATCTCCCGAGCGGGACCGGGACGACGCCGAACAGTTCTCCGGGCGGAAGGAGGCCGACCTCCCGAGTCGCGACGTGACAGAGGGTGCCGAGCGCGCACCCCACCGTGCGATGTTCCGCGCGATGGGGTTCGACGACGAGGACCTCTCCTCGCCGATGGTCGGCGTGGCCAACCCCGCCGCGGACATCACGCCGTGTAACGTCCACCTCGACGACGTCGCCGACGCGGCCATCGGCGGCGTCGACGGCGCGGGCGGGATGCCTATCGAGTTCGGTACCATCACCATCTCCGACGCCATCTCGATGGGGACCGAGGGGATGAAGGCCTCGCTCATCTCCCGCGAAGTCATCGCCGACTCGGTCGAACTCGTCGCCTTCGGCGAGCGGATGGACGGCCTCGTGACCGTCGCGGGCTGTGACAAGAACCTCCCCGGAATGATGATGGCCGCGATCCGAACCGACCTGCCCTCCGTCTTCCTCTACGGCGGTTCCATCATGCCCGGACACCACGGCGGCCGCGACGTCACCATCGTCCAGGTGTTCGAGGGGGTCGGGGGCTACGCACAGGGCGAGATGAGCGCGGAGGAACTCGACGACCTCGAGCGCCACGCCTGTCCCGGTGCCGGCTCGTGCGGCGGGATGTTCACCGCGAACACCATGGCTTCGATTTCCGAAGCCCTTGGCCTGGCACCGCTCGGAAGCGCCGGCGCACCCGCCGAACACGAGGAGCGGTACGACGTCGCCCGCGAGGCCGGCGAACTGGTCCTCGACTGTATCGAGAACGACCGCCGTCCGTCCGACATCCTCTCCCGGAAGTCCTTCGAGAACGCCATCGCGCTGCAGACAGCCATCGGCGGGTCGACGAACGGTGTGCTTCACCTGCTCGCGCTCGCGCGCGAGGCGGGAATCGACCTCGAGATCGACGACTTCGACGAGATCAGCAGAAGAACCCCGAAGATCGCCGACCTCCAGCCCGGCGGCCAGCGCGTCATGAACGACCTCTTCGAGATCGGCGGCGTCCCCGTCGTCGTCCGCCGACTCCTCGACGCGGGGCTGTTCCACGGCGACGCGATGACCGTCACCGGACGGACCATCGAGGAGGAACTGGCGACGCTCGACCTCCGGGACGACGACGACATCGACGCGGACTTCCTCTACACCGTCGACGAACCCAAACAGGAGGAGGGAGCGATCAAGATCCTGAAGGGGAACCTCGCACCCGACGGGGCGGTCCTGAAGGTGACCGGCGACGACGCGTTCCACCACGTCGGCCCGGCCCGTCTGTTCGAGAACGAGGAGGCGGCCATGGAGTACGTCCAGGAGGGCGAGATCGAGTCTGGCGACGTCATCATCATTCGGAACGAGGGGCCACAGGGTGGGCCGGGGATGCGCGAGATGCTCGGTGTCACCGCGGCCGTCGTCGGTCAGGGTCACGAGGAGGACGTCGCGCTCATCACCGACGGGCGGTTCTCGGGCGGGACGCGCGGACCGATGATCGGGCACGTCGCGCCCGAGGCGTCGGTGGGCGGCCCCATCGCCCTCCTCGAAGACGGCGACGAGATCACCGTCGACATCCCCAGCCGAGAGCTCTCCGTCGACGTCTCCGACGAGGAGATGGCGCGTCGTCGAGAGGCGTGGGAGCCGGACCCGCCGACCTACACGGGCGGCGTGCTCGCGAAGTACGGCCAGGCGTTCGACTCCGCGGCGAACGGCGCCGTCACCAACCCCGGCGTCAAGCGAGACTGAAGCGAGCAGGCGGCCGGAACGTTCGGCCCACCGGCAGAGTCGTCGAGTTCGCTGCGTATCAGGCGGGGGCGTACGCCGCTGTTATCTACTCTCGGGTCGTTATGTCGTCTCAGAGTGTCGATGAGCGAGTGTCTCCAGGTCTGTCCGGTCTGTTCGTACACCAAATACTGCGAGTGGCAGCGCCACGACCACACGGGAGACCACCGCTGTTCTGAGGGTCACAGCTGGCGGTGGTGAGAGCGTGCGCTGACACGGACCTGGGGCGGTGTCGGCCCGCCCGCGCCGGACCGGTCGGTGTCGGGGCGCTGCTCGGGCGACAAGAGAACAGCGAGTCAGTGTTGCGCGGTGGAAACGGAACGAAGCTTCAAGAGTGCCCGTGGTGTAGAGTCGGATTGGACTATGGATATCTCTGACATCGCCCTTCCTGATTTCATCGAGGTCGACGCGGACAAGCGACTCGGCAAGATCCGGTCCATCTTCGACCGGGAGAACCCGAAGGGCCTCATCGTGACCAACGACGGGAGCTACGTCGGTGTCATCGGCGAGAAGCAGCTCGTGAAGTCCCACGTCGAGGACAACACCAAGGCGGCTGCGCTGGTGCGCTCGGCACCGAAGATCGACCGACACGAGGACGTCCGGGAGGTGGCGCGGATGCTCGTCGAGGGCGACGTGAAGCTCGCGCCCGTCTACGAGGGCGAGAAACTCGTCGGCGTCATCACCGAGGACGCCATCCTCGAGGCGGTCATCGAGAACCTCGACGCGCTGGTGGTCGAACAGATATTCACCGAGGACGTGGTCCAGATCGGCGAGAAGGACCGCGTCGGGCGCGCCATCAACCTCCTCCGCGAGCACGGCATCTCCCGCATGCCGGTCACCGACGGGGACGGCCGCCTCGCCGGCGTCATCACGACGCACGACATCGTCGACTTCGTCGTGCGCAACGACAGCCGACAGGGGCGACACGACCGTCGCGGCGACATCGACCGGATGCTCGACCTGCCGGTGTACGACCTGATGACGAGCCCCGTCCTGACCACGGCGCCCGACACGTCCGTCCGCGACGCGGTCGCACGGATGCTCGAGAACGACATCGCCGGACTCATCGTCACGCCCGAGGAGGACGACGGCGTCGTCGCGGGCGTGGTGACGAAGACGGACGTGCTCCGCGCGCTGACCTTCACCGAAGAAGAGCGCATGGACGTCCAGGTCACGAACGTCTCGTTGCTCGACACCATCTCCCGCGACGAGATCACGAACTCGATCACCGAGGTGGCCGACAAGTACCAGCAGATGCAGGTCCACCACGCGCACGTCCGGTTCCACGAGCACAAGGAGAAGCTCCGCGGGACGCCGCTCATCCAGTGTCAGATCCGGCTCCGCACGAGCCACGGGCAGGTGGCCGGCTCCGGTGAGGGGTACGGCGCCGAACACGCCTTCCACGTCGCGCTCGACAAACTCGAGCGGAACGTGCTGGAGATGAAGGGCGTCAACGCCGACGAGCGCTACCGCGGTCAGCTCCTCCGCAAGCTGGGCGACCTGTAAGCGCGTCACACCGCCGTTTTCATCCGACTCAGAACTCCTCGACGGCCTCGAGCCCCGCGTCCGTAATCTGAAACGTCGCCGTCTCGCCCGCCGGCTTCGACCCGTGTTTCTCGAGCGTGGCCCGTCGTTTCCCCCCACGGAAGCGGTCCAGTCGGAGGACGACGCCCGTCCAGTGTTCGAGCGTGTTCCCGCCGAGCGGCCGCACTCGGTCGGCGTCGGGGTCGGTGAACACCTGGTTCGTCAGCACGACGGCGAGGTCGTGGCG
This sequence comes from Salinigranum halophilum, assembly GCF_007004735.1. Lineage (NCBI taxonomy): Archaea > Methanobacteriati > Methanobacteriota > Halobacteria > Halobacteriales > Haloferacaceae > Salinigranum > Salinigranum halophilum. Next base: position 609,555 of record NZ_SSNL01000003.1, on the reverse strand, counting down.
GCGCGCCAGAGAGAGGAGGTGGGTGACCTGCCGGGCGACCCGCCGGAGCACCTCGCCTTCGTCGCCATCGTGACGCTCCAGCCGGTAGAAGCCCGTCGCCGAGTCCACTACGACGACGTCGGCGCGCTCGGCGAACTCCGCGACGTCCCGGACCGCCTGTTCTTGCTCTTCGAAGTCGTGGGCGTTCGAGACGATGACCCGGGAGGCGATGTCGTCGACGTCCCCCACGGCGGCGGCGACCTGCTCGAAGCGCGCCGGCGACAGTCCCTCGGTATCGACGTAGACCGCCAGACCGTCTGCGGCGGCACGCACGGCGGCACAGAGCGCGACGTTGGTCTTGCCGGCGGCAGGCGGGCCGTACACCTGTGTGACGGTCCCGCGTTCGAGTCCGCCACCGAGGAGGTCGTCGAGCGGCTGACAGCCGGTCGGAAGGGGGTCGCTCACAGGGAGAGGTAGCATCGCAGCCCGATTTAATCCCTCGCATCAACGGGCTTCCAGACCAGTGGTGCGTGTACCCGTACGGGCCGGACGAGCGACGAACCGACACCCCGGTCGTGACGGCGCTGTCGCCGGGGGGCGAACAGCGCACCTCGGTGGCCCAGACGTGTAGACATGTCCACAAATCCCGTCCAGAACACCTCGGATGAACGGGTGAACGACACGAACGAACATTATAATTTTTTACTCAAATTCGAGTAAATTACTCGGAAGGTTTATTGCGTCGGGGCAGGTATAGTGAAATATGAGCCAACAGCCAGTACCGCAGACGAAGACAGCGCAGACCGGTCTGAACAGCGTCCTCGTGGCCCTCGGGCCGAAGGACGCGGAACGCGTGACCCGACTCGGCGAGGAGGCGGTCGACATCGCCGGCCCCGCCGGGGCGACAGTCGTCATCACGCACGTGTTCACCCGTGAGGAGTTCGACTCGCGCGTCGACACGCTCGGGTTCGACCGCGACGCGGCGGACGTCAGCCCCGACGCGGTGGCCGTCCGGTACTCGCCGGTCCGCGAACTGGCCGACCTGCTCGACGAGGCGGGCGTCGACTACGAGATTCGCGGTGCCATCGGCCACTACGGTGAGAAGGTCGTCGAGGTCGCCGAGGAACTCGACACGGACCTCGTGCTCGTCGGGGGACGCAAGCGCTCGCCGACCGGGAAGGCCGTCTTCGGCAGCGTCGCCCAAGAGGTCATGCTCTCGGCGCCGTGCCCGGTGACGTTCGTCCGCGCGGACACGAAGTAAGACGAGACACCACTTTTCGCCGTCGCCCACGCGCGGAGCGACGCGTCTCGCTCGGTACGTTTTATTCGAGCGCCGACGAACTGCGGAGTGTGATCGTCGTCGCCACCGCCGATTTCGAACTCTACCACGAGGCCGTCGCCGAACTCCGGGACCGCGGGACCGTCTTCACCACGGTCGAACCGGGCGGCGCTCTCCCCGACCGGACGCGCGTGGTTATCGTCGCTCACGACGACGTCGACGACGTCGACGTGCCCGACGGTGTCGAGCGAGTCGTGGCGAGCGGCGGCGACGACGCCCGGCGCGCAGTGGAAGAGGCGCTCGCTGTCCTCCGCGGGGGCGGCGGTCGGACGGTCGTCGGCGTGGACCCCGGAACCCGGCCGGGCATCGCCGTCCTCTCGGGTGCGGTCGTCGTGGCCGCGTTCCACGTCCCGCTCGCCGACGCCGTGGCGGTCATCCGCCGCGAGGTCGACGGCGAGGCCGACCCGCTCGTCCGGGTCGGCGACGGGGCCCGGTTGCAGGGGAGCCGCATCGTCAACGAACTCGACGACGTGCCCGTCGAACTCGTCGACGAGACGGGGACGACCCCCTACCTCGGCACCGGCGCGCGCGGCATGGGCGACGTCCTCGCAGCCGTGAACATCGCCCGACTCGACGGCGAACGCGTCGACTCGCGCGAGGTCGAGCCGACGGCGGGCGAACTCCAGCGGATCAAAGACGAGTCGCGACAGCGCTCGGGCGGCGACCGGACCATCGACGAGGAACTCGCCCGCCGCGTCGCCAGGGGCGAACTGGACGTCGACGAGGCGCTCGACGAACACCGCGACGAGACGGCGTAGTCAGTCGAGGCGTTCTCTCGCCGCGGCCTCGGCCCGCTGGACGACCGTTCGGACGGGGAGGTCGGTCTCTCGGGCGACGGCGGCCGCGTCGTCGTACTCCGCGCTGACGTCGTACACCTCCCCGTCCGTCGTCGAGGCGACCTTGACCGAGACGTCGTACGCTTCGCCTGCGATATCGAGCGTGACCGTCTCGAACGCACGCTCGGCGACCCAGCGGTGACCCGCACCGTGCTCGCGGATGCCGAGGGTACCCGTCTCGACCGCGAGTCGATGTGCGACCCGCTCGGCGTCTTCCGGCTTTGTGATGACCTTCACGAGGTGGCCGGGGCGGGACTTCTTCATCGTCGCCGGGAGGACGGAGACGTCCCGGGCGCCCGCCGCCACGAGCGACTCCTGGAGTCCACCGAGAACCTCGGGTGCAGCGTCGTCGAGATTCGTCTCGAGGACGGTGATGTCGTCACGTCGCAACCTCCCAGCGCCGTCACCGACGACGGCCCGGAGGACGTTCGGATGCTCCTCGAACGACTTCGTCCCCGCACCGTAGCCCGACGCCGAAACGTTCAGCGAGGGGAGCGCGTCGACCCCCTCGGCGAACTCGGCCAGGAGCGCCGCCCCCGTCGGGGTGAGCAGTTCGCGCTCGACGGGGCCGCCGACGAGTCGCCACGCCGCGCCGGCGGCGAGTTCGACGACGGCGGGGGCGGGCACGGGGTAGGTCCCGTGGCTCATCGCGACGGAACCGCCGCCGCCCGCGACGGGGGACGTCACGACGCGGTCGACGTCGAGGTCGTCGAGGAGGAGACAGCAGCCGACGATGTCGGCGATGGCGTCGTCGGCCCCGACCTCGTGGAAGTGGATGTCGTCGACGGACGTCCCGTGAACCGTCGCCTCGGCCTCCGCGAGTCGGTCGACGACTGCGCGGGCGCGCCGAGCGACCTCGTCGTCGAGGTCCATGCCGGCGACGATGTCGAGGACCGCGGCGTGAGTTCGGACGGGGCCGGCACCCTCGGCAGTGTCCGTGTCGTGCGTGTGGCTGTGGCCGTGGTCGTGGTCGTGCGTGTGGTCGTGGCCGTGGTCGTGGTCGTGGTCGTGACCCCTGTTCGCCCCACGGACCTCGTCCGTCGACGCCCCCGAGACGACGACGTCGACGGTGGTCGCCGCGATGCCGTTGCGCGTCGTCTCCCCGATTTGATACTCGACGTCGAGGCTGTCCTCGACGGGCGACAAGACGGCCGGGTCGGCACCGGTCGCGACGAGTGCGGCGAGTATCATGTCACCGCTGGCCCCGGTCCGACCGTCGAAGGCGAGCGTTCGCATAGGCGAGTGGAGACGACCGAGGCTCAAATACTGTCGGGCATCGCGTCGCGCCCGACACGACGCGGTCTCGATACGTGCAGTCGGTGCCCCTGTCGGTAGGGATTAATACCGTCCACACATACCGTGATATACGGTGACACACACGCGAACGGCCGCGAAGACGGCCGGTACCCCCCCTAACAAAGCACTTATGAAGCGGCGTCGCCGAAAAACGGACATCTACGGAGGAATCCTCGCGGATCAATCATGAACGAAGTGCAACTCGAAGTGGCGAAAGCGTACCCGAACGACTCGGGTCGTGGTATCGCCCGTCTTGACCCGGACACGTTGCTCCATCTCAAGCTCTCCCCTGGTGACATCATCGAGATCGAAGGTGGTGAGACGACGGCGGCGAAGGTGTGGCGCGCGGACCGGCAGGACTGGAACACCGATACCGTCAGAATCGACGGTTTCACACGGCAAAACGCCGACGTCGGTATCGGCGAGCGCGTGACCATCCGGAAGGCCGAAGCGAAAAAGGCGGACAAACTCGTCCTCGCCCCGCCCGAAGAGGCGTCGGTCCAGTTCGGCTCCGACGCCGCGGGCATGGTGAAGCGACAGATACTGAAACGGCCCGTCGTCGAACGCGACATCGTCCCGGTGATGAGTTCGACGAACCACCCGTTCATGCGGTCGCCGGGGCAGGCGATTCCGCTCATCGCCGTCGAGACCGAACCCGACGGGGTCTGTCTCGTCACCGAGGACACCGACGTCGAACTCCGCGAGGAGCCCATCTCGGGCTTCGAGAAGACCGGCGGCGGCATCACGTACGAGGACATCGGCGGCCTCCAGGGCGAGATTCAGCGCGTGCGGGAGATGGTCGAACTCCCGATGAAACACCCCCAGATATTCAAGAAGCTGGGCATCGAACCGCCGCAGGGCGTGCTCCTGCACGGCCCGCCCGGGACTGGGAAGACCTTGCTGGCGAAGGCCGTCGCCAACGAGACCTCCGCGAGTTTCTTCTCCATCGCCGGCCCCGAGATCATCTCGAAGTACTACGGGGAGTCCGAACAACAGCTGCGAGAGATCTTCGAGGACGCCAACGAGGAAGCGCCCTCCATCATCTTCATCGACGAACTCGACTCCATCGCCCCCAAACGCGAGGACGTCACGGGCGAGGTCGAACGCCGCGTCGTCGCCCAGCTGCTGACGATGATGGACGGGTTGGAGACGAGAGGCCAGGTCATCGTCATCGCGGCCACGAACCGCGTCGACTCCGTCGACCCCGCGCTCCGTCGCCCCGGTCGGTTCGACCGCGAGATCGAGATCGGTGTCCCCGACGAGGAGGGGCGCAAGGAGATACTGCAGATCCACACCCGCGGGATGCCGCTGTCGGACGACGTGAGCCTCGACAACCTCGCAGACGAGACCCACGGCTTCGTCGGCGCCGACATCGAGTCGCTCACCAAGGAGGCGGCGATGAAGGCGCTTCGCCGCTACCTCCCCGAGATCGACCTCGACGAGGAGGACATCCCGCCCTCGCTCATCGACCGGATGATCGTCAAGCGCGCGGACTTCAACGGCGCGCTCGGTGAGGTGGAGCCCTCGGCGATGCGGGAGGTCCTCGTCGAACTGCCCAAGATATCGTGGGACGACGTCGGCGGGCTAGAGGCGGCGAAACAGCAGGTCGAAGAGAGCATCGAGTGGCCGTTGCGCGAACGCGAACGGTTCGAGCGGATGGGCATCGAACCGCCGAAGGGCGTGCTCCTCTACGGCCCCCCCGGGACGGGGAAGACGCTCATCGCGAAGGCCGTCGCCAACGAGACGAACGCCAACTTCATCTCCGTCAGGGGACCGCAGCTCCTCTCGAAGTGGGTCGGCGAGTCGGAGAAGGCCATCAGGCAGACGTTCCGGAAGGCCCGGCAGGTCGCGCCGACGGTCATCTTCTTCGACGAACTCGACTCGCTCGCCCCCTCGCGCGGACAGGAGATGGGGAACAACGTCTCCGAGCGCGTCGTCAACCAGCTGCTGACCGAACTCGACGGCCTCGAAGACATGGGCGACGTGATGGTCATCGGTGCGACGAACAGACCAGATATGATCGACCCGGCGCTCATCCGGTCGGGCCGGTTCGACCGGCTCGTCCTCGTCGGCGAACCGAGCGAGGAGGGTCGAGAAGAGATCCTCAAGATTCACACGGGCAACAGCCCGCTCGCGCCGGACGTCAGCCTGCGTGAGATCAGCGAGATCACGGAAGGGTACGTCGGCTCCGACCTCGAGTCCATCGCGCGCGAAGCGGCCATCGAAGCACTCCGCGAGGACACCGACGCCGACGAGATCGAGATGCGTCACTTCCGGAAGGCGCTGGAGTCGGTGCGGCCGACCATCACCGACGACCTGATGGACTACTACGAGCGGATGCAGGACCAGTTCAAAGGTGGCGGCCGCGAGTCGTTCACCGAGCGGCGTGACGGCCGGATCGGCTTCCAGTAACGGCCCACCACGCGACTCGACTCGTCCGCGTCTGTCGTGTGCGCGCCCGTCGTTCGGCTTCTGCCTGCGGCGCTCCGACACACCGCGCCAGTCGTGACGGCGTGTGACGAGAGCGTGTATATAGAGTATCGAGACGTATGAGTGAGAGTGAGTCGTATGTTCGTGATATATCGATGGGGTCGTCTCTGTTCGAACTTTCTGCTCCCGAACGCCGGTGAGGACTCGATACGGGTATTATAAACCGCTTTAATCAAATCTCGGCTTCACTCAGGTGATGACGGACGAGGGTAATCGTCTGAGCGACCTGGTATCGCGGCGGAACTTCATCGCAACGACTGGCGCGGTCGGCGCAGCCGGTCTCGCGGGATGCAGCGGGCAGTCGGGCGACGGGGGCGGGGGAACCGAAGCGAGCAGCGGCGGCGAGAGCGAATCGACCGAGAGCAGCGGCGAGTCGATGGAAGGTTCGACGGAGTCGAGTTCGAGTTCGGGCTCCTCGAGCTCGCTCCTCACCGCCGAGGGGTCCTCGACGGTCTACCCCATCTCGAACAAGGGGAGTTCGTACTGGAACTCCAACGCGCCGCCGTCGGACGGCGAGTACTGGGGCTCCAACTCGGAGAGCACGGTCCCCGGCTGGAGCGAAATCGAGACCGACATGCTCATCGCCGACTACTTCGCGAGCCAGTTCGGCTTCGAGCCGACCGAGCAGCGCTCGTCGCCGCCGTTCCCGACGACGGTCGGCCTGAGCCACTCGGGGACGGGCTGTGAGGCCGTCGTCGAGGGTCTCGTCGACATCGGTAACTCCTCCGGCCCCATCACGGCCGAGCTCGACTGGTCGGACGAAGAGGCCAACAGCACGGTCGTCGACAACGTCGTCGGCCGCGACGGCCAGCCGGTCGTCGTCAGTTCCGACGTCGCCGACGCCGGCGTCGACCAGCTCACGGGCGAGCAGATCCGCGCAATCTTCCAGGGCGAGGTCTCGAACTGGAGCGAGCTCGAGGGCATCGACTACGACCAAGAGATCTTCGTGATCGGTCGTGCCGAGGGCTCCGGGACGGACACGTCGTTCCGCCTCAACATGCTCGGCGACGCCGACGCGCCGATGGACGTCGACACCCGTCAGGGCCAGAACCAGCAGGTCGCCCAGCTCGTCCAGCAGAACGAGGGTGCCATCGCGTACATGGCGCTTGCGTTCACGAGCGAGTCGGTCCAGCCCATCGCGATCGACTTCGAGGGCACGGTGTACGAGCCGGACCGAGACGCGGAGAACACCATCTTCGACTCCAGCTACCCGCTCAACCGCGACCTCCACATGTACACGCTCATCGAGGAGGACAACCCCGGTGGCGGCGGCCGCGACCTGCGCGAGGCGGCGTTCATCAACATGTTCCTGACGCAGTTCGGACAGTCCGTCTTCGTCGAGCAGAACAACTACATCCCGCTCCCGACGAGCGACCTCGAGGAGTTCAAGAGCCAGCTCGAGGAGCTGAAGCAGTAAGCGAAACCGAGTAGTCGGTTCGGACGGCGCATCGACGCGTTTCGCTTTTTTCTACCACACCTCACACAACACGTCCACAACACACAATATGACCTCAGTCACGGATGGAGAACGGACCGGCTTACAGACGAAAGTGCGGCGCCAACTCACTCGAGTCGAAGACTTCGTCGACGACACGTCGACAGGGGCGCTCGTCACCATCACGGTAATCGCGCTGTCACTGCTCGCGGCGTTCGTCGGGTTCCTCCTCGTCTCGTCGCTCACGGTGGCACCGTTCGCCGTGTTCGTCGGCTCGTCGGTGTACGGCTGGTTCAGATATCAAGAGGAGACCGCGCTGATACTGACCCTGACCACGACGATCTCGACGCTCTTGATACTGGGTCTGATCATCGTGTTCATCTTCCTCGAGGCGATTCCCGTGGTTCAGTACGAGAGCGCCACCGTGTTCGGCGTGAGCGTCCCGGGACTTCGGCTGTTCATCGAGACGCGGTGGGACGCCGTCTCCGACCCCATCAGGTACTCGATGGCTCCGATGATCCACGGGACGGTGCTGGTGACAGTCATCGCGACGGCTGTCGCCGCCCCGCTCGGCGTCTCGGCGGCGCTGTTCCTCTCGGAGATCGCCCCGCCGGTAGTGAGAGAACTCGTCAAGCCGGGCGTCGAGATTCTCGCCGGTATCCCCTCGATCGTCTACGGCTTCATCGGCTTTACCGTCCTCAGCCCGTGGGCCTCCCAGCAGTTCGATCTCACCGGCCAGGGGACGTATCTGTTCGTGGGGATCGTCGTCGGACTGATGGCCCTCCCCACGGTCGTCTCGGTCGCCGAGGACGCCCTCTCTTCAGTGCCAGAATCGATGAAGAGCGGCTCGCTCGCGGTCGGGACGACCGACTGGCAGACCATGACCTCGATCACCATCCCTGCGGCCTTCTCGGGCGTCTCGGCGGCAGTCCTGCTCGGCGTGGGTCGGGCCATCGGGGAGACGATGGCCGCGACCGTGATGCTCCGCGGCGTTCCCAGACTCACCGAACCGCTCGTGAACGTCTTCTACGGACAGGAGACACTCACCTCGCTCATCGCCCGCAACTACGGCGAGGCGGACGGCCTGCAGATGGACGCGCTGTTCGTCGCGGGTGTCATCCTCTTCGTCACGGTGCTTTTCATCTCGATCGGTGCGCAGTACATCGAGTGGCGGATGCGGCGCAAGCTCGGAGGTGAGGTCTGATGGCGGGCGCGACGCGAAACGAACTGGTCGAGCGCGAAACCACCGGGGCGGACGCCGTCGCCGCAGCGGCCGTCGGTCTCTCGGCGATCCTGTTCGCGCTCTCGCTGGCGGCGCTGTTCGAGCGGGTCACTATCACCGACCGGATCGTCGGCGTCCCGGCCGTGACGCTCCTCGGCGGGCTCCTCGCCCTGCTCGGCGGGGCGGTCATCACGTTCGGCATCGGCTCACGGCTGGAGTTCGTTGAAACACAACCCAGTTCGAGCGCTGGACTCATCGTGGCCGTCGTCGCCGGCATCGCGTGGTTCACCGTCGCCGGCGGCTTCGCCTCCCAGACCCTCGGACTGGGAACCGTCGGTGGCTTAGTCGGTGGCGTCGTCGTTGGTGCCGCAGCGTTCGGGGTCACGGTCGTCACCCGGGAAGACGTGGGTTCGACGGTGCCGATCGGACTGCTCTGTCTCCTGACCGGGCTCGTGTTCGTGACCGGCACCGTCGGCCCACAGTGGGTGTGGGACCTCGGCTGGGAGCAGTCTGCGTCGCTCACCGCCGAGTTCGTCATCCCGGTCGCGACGCTGTTCGCCACCCTGTTCGCTGGCTGGGCGGCCGCGAAGGCGTACGGCGGGTTCGGAGCACGTGGCCGTCGTATGGGCGCGTACACGCTCATCTACCTGAACGCCATCTCGATCGTCGCGTTCCTGTTCATCCTCGTGGCGTTCGTCGTGGTCCAGGGAGTTCCCGGGCTCTTGACCGGTGCCGAGTTCGGTGCCGGCGCTGGCCCGGAGACGACACTCCTCGGCGTCACGTTCACGCTGCCGCTGTCCCTCCCGTTCGTGATGAACGGTGTGGCGCTGTTGAACGACTTCCAGGGCGTTCTCCCCGCCATCGTCGGGACCTTCTGGCTGGTCATCGGCGCGGTGCTGTTCGCCGTCCCGCTCGGTGTTGGCGCCGCGATCTTCCTCACCGAGTACGCCGAACGCGG